>NZ_JABBYO010000019.1 GCF_012958305.1 Tautonia rosea
TTGTTTTGAAGCATTGCCTCTCCGTCCTCCACATCGCTGACAAACCAGGTCGAATGGAATCTCAATCACCCGACTTGGACCACCTGGCGATCCCCTGTTCATTCGGAATTGATCGCTTTCTCAGCACCCTCACCTTGATCGAAGTGACCTGGTGAGATCTGATCCATTTTCCGCATTAAGGATCCAAAAAACTTCGCGAACCCAACAAGACGAAAAAGTTGCCTTCGTCCACCCATCTCACCTAGTCGTCCTGGCTTGTCGATCTCTTCGTGGGATTGTCCCGTGAACGTTGATGGGCCAGAGGGGCTCCTTAAACCAGAACATTCAGGGGAATGGGACCAGGGATGGACGTTGGACCTAAGAAGCGGATCGACGGAGAATTTCCGAAAATCGAGGCTACCATCACTCTGGTCAGCTCGCTATAGTCAGTGGCGTCCCTAAAGATCGACACCTTCGTGAGACGTTCTTCCTCTCGAAAATCATCGGGGCTTACCCTCAGGTCCGCTCGTTAGCGTCGAGCCATGAGTCGCTCTTGTGCTCACTCACAAGCGGGAGCACGTTGCCAGAGGGGATGGTTCAGTCTGCTCGCATCGGAATGCCCTCTGTGGAAGGGTGGCGTTCGGGCATGGTGTCGTTGAGCATGGAGGGTTCGCGTTGAATGCTTCGGGAGTAATCGCTCGAAACCCGATTCTCGACGCCCTGTGCGACGCGATTATTGTGATTGACCAGAACGAGCGGATCGTTTTCGCCAACCGATCCGCCGAGCAAACCACCGGTCGTCCTCAGGGATCGTTGACGAGGATGTTCCTGAGAGAATTGCTCAGCTGGTCGGATGGAAGCCAGCAATCCCATTCTCTTGAAATATCGGTGCGTGAGCAATCCTTTTGCTTTCAGGCAACGCTCGCTCGACCAGACGGTACAAACCTGAAGCTCGATTGCGAAATCGGTTCCACGTTCCGTGAAGCAGACAACGACCTGACAGTAATGACTCTCCGACCCTCGGTTGAGTCTGCAAAGGGACAGGGGCGTGCAGCCCTGCTTGATTATCTGAGGATGACCACCCGCCTCACTGATCGGCTCGGCTCTCGCCCAAGTCTTGAACTGGTCTTGTCCACCGCGATCGATACCTTGATCCAGGATTTTGGTGCAGCGATTGCTCGGGTTTGGCTGATGGATCCGGTTTCACAAGAGTACCGTCTCGCTGCCTCCGGTGTTCCAGGCGATTCTGTAGAGATTGATCCAGAGTCCATCGACACGACCTCGGAGCTCCCCCCCGAGATAATCGAGGTCGCCCGAAGTGGGATGCATTTTCTGGTGGAGGATCTCCAGGCCGATCAACGCTTCGATCGTGATTGGATTGCACGCCACCGGCTCGGATCATTGATTGCCCTTCCCCTGAGCGTCGCGGGAGAGCGTCACGGAATTCTGGTTGCCGCAATGCGATCAGAACCAAGTGACGAGTGCCTTGATGCGTTACTTGGATTTTCTTCAATCATTTCTGCATCTCTCAATGATGTTCAACTGCTTTTCGGTGAACTCTCTGCCCGTGTTGATGCTGAAGCCGAGCATCGGCGCTTTCAATCGATTGTCGATTTGATTCCGATAGGAGTGGTGCTCGTTACCGGCCCCAATCCGCGTGTGACCTTGATCAATCCTGCCTGTCGCGAAATGCTAGGCAAGGACGATCTTGCACCGATGTCACTCCAGCAGTACTCAAGACTCTTTCCTGTCCAGACGCTCGACGGCTCGCCGATCGCAGAGTTCAATCGCCCCCTCTGGCGGGCGTTTTACCGGGCCGAAGAAGTCCGGGAAACGATCCGCTACATCCGGCCTGACGGAGTTGAGCGAATCTTCGAGGTCATCGCCCATCCCTTTCCCACGATCGATGGAGGTGCGATCGCGACTTATCACGACATGACCGAACGAAGCGAGTTGCAATCCGACCTTGCGATGCGGGCGGCACAACTCAAAGCGCTCCTGGATCACTTGCCCGTCGGAGTTGCCTACTTCGATCTCGATTGTCAGTGTCGGGCATGTAATGGGCCGGCCTGGCGGATTCTTGGCCGATCACGGTCTCAGATCATCGGCGCCTCGGCAGCAGAACTCTTTGCAGACTCTCCTGATTTGCTTTCTGCAGTTCGGAGATGCGTGGCCGACCTTGAGCCTCATGTCCAGATTAACGCTCCCTGGACGGAATCCGCCGGAGGAGAGTCGATCCGTTATCTCGAATGGCGATTCGAGCCTCTTCTCACCTCCAACCGAGAGCCGATCGGGGCCCTTGCCCTGATCGGTGACGTAACGGCCCGGAAGCGAACCGCCGACGCGATGCAAAAGGCCAAAGACGACGCTGAGCGATCTGCCCGGAACAAATCTCGCTTCCTTTCCGCGATCAGTCACGATCTAAGAACTCCTGTCAACGCGCTCAACTTGCTCGCAGAAACCCTCGCCCGGCGACTCGGAGAGCTCCCTCAAGATGACGAGTTGAACCAGTTATCAAGCTATCTGAAACGAGCTTCCGGTAATCTGGCTGAGTTGGTCAACGACCTGCTCGACTTGACCTGTTTCGACTCTGGAGTCATCAACCAGTACCAGGTTGAGTTTCCAATCGAGGAATGGCTTGATTCAACCCTGGGACCCATGCAATTGGCTGCCGAGGAAAAGCACCTCGCGTTCTCCTGGGACTTTGAAGGGACGACCCGCTGGGTTCGGGCAGATCGTGTCAAATTGGGAAGGGTTCTTTCCAATCTCGTAGGCAATGCAATCAAATTTACGGAAACAGGCTATATCCGGGTGTTGGTTTCCTTACCTCCCGACGGTCGACTGCAATTTAGTGTTGAGGACTCTGGCCCTGGCATCCCAGAAACTCAACTCGGACAGATTTTCGACGAATTCGCCCAACTTCGTAATCCTGAGCGAGATCGTTCCAAGGGGACCGGGCTTGGCCTGGCGATCTGTCGACGACTTGTTGAAGCCGTCGGTGGCCGGATGGAAGTTTCGAGCAATTCTGGTTCGGGCAGTCGATTTGTCTCGGTCTTCCCGGTCACTCCCCTTCCCTGCCCTCCTGGGTCATTCGCCTCCTCGGATCAACATCCCCTGGCAGAAAAAGATTTGGGCGATCGGCCTCGCGTGCTATTGGTGGAGGACGACGAGACGACACGCTTACCGATGAGCCATCTGCTTGAGCTTTCCGGCTTCGATGTGATGACCGCCTGTGACGGCCCCGAAGCGCTGGAACTGCTTGCCCGAGAGCGCCCCACGATGGTTCTCCTCGATTTGATGATGCCCCGAATGGATGGAATTGAAGTGCTTCAGCGCATTCGAGGAGACGATCATCTCGCGAATCTGCCCGTCCTAATTCTCTCGGGAGATGTGCTTGATGAGCGGAGCCAACAGTTGCAGGCCCTCGGTGTGAGTGGCACCCTGGCCAAGCCGATTGACTTCGATCGCCTCCTGGCGGTTCTCGAAGATCTCCTTGTTCAATCGACTTGAACCCTTCGTATCGAGTGAGTGGTTCAAATCAGTAGAGTCGAACGTTTTCAGTTCGCGACCAATTTCTCAGTTCCAGTCGCATCGAACCCGGATCAACTTTCGTGATGAGGTACGTTGCGTCAACCAACTCGACGCCCCCCCCAATCCAATACCTGCAAACATTTGTCCAGTTTGGGGACGCCAATCAGACCCCATGATCCCTTGACTAACCTAAAGCGGAAACTCTTTCATTATGGTGACTGTCACTTCGACCCTCTCGATCGCGTCTGATTCCAACACGGCCTTCCGAGACGTCTCCACGAGCGTAGGCCGCGACTTCGGGAACGAACCTGCGACCCTCGCTGCCCTCTTCGTGTCGCCCCATCGTGCAAACGCTCTTGGCTCGTTCGCAACAGACCTCATCCAGAACGAACTGGCTCATCATGTCATCGGATGTACTGCAGAGTCGATTGTCGGTGAAGGTCGAGAAATTGAATCAGGACCAGCATGTGCGCTTTGGGCCATTCGAAGTCCGGGAACACTGGTGCACCCCTATCGAGCAACCGGTCTCGAAAGTCACAGCGAGTTCATCATTCAACCCTAAACCGTTCCCGCTCCAACTCAGGTCCTGCTACTACTCGGAGATCCGTTTTCCTTTCCTCTAGAAGAATGGCCCAATTCATCCAATGAGCTCCATCCTGGATTGCCGGTGATTGGTGGAATGGCCAGTGGAGCCAAATCGCCGGGAGAAAATTTTCCTGGTGGTAAACCATCCAGTTGTTGGTGACGGGGCCATCGGTGTCCTTCCTGCTCGACGGGCCGATTCGGGTCAGAAGAGTGGTGAGCCAGGGATGTAGCCCGCCCCATGATCGTGACCAAAGTCGACCAGTGGGTTGTTCTAGAACTTGGTCGACGACCAGCGGTGGACGTCCTTAAGGAAATGCTTCAGACGATACCACCAGGTGATCTGCAACGGGTTCGAGCAGGTCTCCACCTGGGGCGTGTCATGAGTGGATATCAGGATACCTTTCAACGAGGGGATTTTCTGGTCCGAAGCATCTTGGGGATCGACCCTCGCGGAGGATTGATCGCTACCGAGTTGATGCGTGTTGGTCAGACCGTTCGGTTTCATGTGAGGGATGCCGAATCTGCCGAGGAAGATCTGCGAGAACTTCTCAACGCGCTCGACACCGATCTGCCGGTCGCAGGTCTCCTGTTCACCGGCAACGGAAGAGGCAGTCGACTCTTTCCTCGTCCCGATCACGATGCGGCAACGATTCTGGAACTGCCTGGCCCGATACCTGTCAGTGGTTTTTTGCAATGGGGGAAATTGGCCAGGTCGGTAGACGTAACTTCGTTCATGGATTCGTGGCCAGTCTCACTCTCTTCGATCGCACCGATTCGTAAGAAAAAAAAACCGACCGAGATTGACTCGGTCGGTCAGGAGGAAACAAACCCCATTTCGCAAGGATCGAAGAGAATCGTGGTAAGTCTCGACAGACTTCACGAATCTCACTTGAGCAGCACTAGTGGGAATCTCCAGAGTGATGCCCGCTTGCTTCGCCTGAATTCGAGTTCAAGAGAACAGTGTCAGGGTCAGGAAGCCCACCAAAATATGCCGAGGCTGCCTCGCGGGATTCTCCCGAAACAACAATCGGTGAGATCCATCCCCGACTCAGGAAGTCTGAAAGGGAGAAAGCAATGAGAATCAACAACCAGAACAATCCCGAACCGGCAAACAGCCAGGTCAGTCGGCTGCTAAACCTGAGATGCATGAAATAAAGCATGATCAGGACTGCTTTGATCGTCGCGATGGTCAAGGCGATCGGAATTTCAAAAACTCCGAATTCGAAAACCAACGCAACCACGACCGTCAGGACCATCAAGGCCATCAGGATCGCAAAAATGATCAAGTTGGTTCGGATCGAGATGACGTGCTGGCTCATCGGTTAATCAAGTAAAGGATTGGGTAGAGAAAAACCCAGACGATGTCAACGAAGTGCCAGTAAAGGCCGAGCATCTCGATCTGGGTGGCACCACCGCCAGAAAACCAACGCCGTTGAACGAGGACAGCCATGATTGCGATGATCACAATGCCGATGACCATGTGCAAGGCATGGATACCCGTGAGTGTGAAGTAGAACGACCAGAAGAGAATCTGACGACCTGGATAACGCTCCAGATCGAAATTGATCCCTGGAACCAAACCCAGGTGGTAATCGTGATTCCACTCGTACGCCTTGACTGCAAGGAAGACCGAACCTAGGACAATCGTCGCAATCAAAAAGAGGACGGTGTTTCGCTGTTGCCGAAGCTGGGAGGCACGTACGGCAAGAGCCATGGCCAGACTGGAAACCAGTAGAACGGCTGTGTTGTACGCACCCAAAATCGGATCCAGGTGCGAACTGGCAGCCTTCATCGCAGGCCCGTAGAGGGTCTGGACAACCGCAAAGGCACCCAGAACCCCCCCGAAAAAGAGAACTTCGGTCGAGAGAAACGCCCACATGCCGAGGCTGGAACTCTCGTGCTGCTGTTGCAGATCCTCGAAGTGGTGGTACAGGTACGTATCGTCCTGACCATAGGTATTGTCGTGTACGGTCGCCGATGGGCTAGACAATGCCTTGCTCCTGCACTTCGCGTTGCATGTCAGCGAATTCCTGCAACTCGTAGTCGTAGGGACCGCTGGTCACGATCTTGGTATCCAGGAAATTGTGGGTAGGAGGGGGACTCGACGTCTCCCACTCAAGCCCAGACGCGGCCCAGGGATTGGGGCCTGCGATCTTACCGACCTTCAAGGAGATCATCAAATAGATCAGGGGCATCATGTAGCCAACCGCCAATACGGACGCGCCGGCTGACGACATCACGTTGAGCACCTGATACTCTTCGGGATACTCGTAATAACGTCGAGGCATCCCGATGTATCCCAGCAAAAACTGAGGGAAGAATGTCAGGTTGAACCCGATGAACACTGTGAGAGCAGAAAGTGCTCCCCAGAATTCCGAGTACATGCGGCCGGTGATCTTTGGCCACCAGAAGTGAAGGCCACCGAGGTAAGCCATCACCATGCCACCAACCATAATGTAGTGGAAGTGTGCCACGACAAAGTAGGTGTCATGCACATGGACATCGGTCGCCATCGTGGAGAGCACCAAGCCGGTTAGCCCTCCAATCGTAAACAAACCGATGAAACCCAGGGCATAGAGCATGGGGGTCTTGAACGAGACCGACCCCTTGTAGAGAGTTGCCGTCCAATTAAAGACCTTAATTCCTGAGGGAACGGCGACGAGAAAGCTCAAAACCGAGAAGATCATTCCAGCGTACATGGACTGGCTCGAGACAAACATGTGATGTCCCCAGACCAGAAAACCAAGCACCGCAATGGCAAGAAGAGCACCTGCCATGAAGGAGTAGCCAAAGATCTTCTTGCGGGCAAAGGCTGTCACAATCTCGCTGATCACTCCGAAACTCGGCAAGATCATGATGTATACAGCCGGGTGACTGTAGAACCAGAAGAGATGCTGAAACAGGAGCGGATCGCCCCCGTATGCTGGATCAAAAATCCCAACCTTAAACAGCCGTTCCACAGCGACCAGGATAATCGTGATCGCAAGAACCGGTGTTCCGAGGACGATGATCAAGCTGGTTGCGTAATGGGCCCAGATGAACAGCGGCAAACGCAACCACGTCATGCCCGGAGCTCTCATCGTGTGAATCGTCACGATGAAGTTCAACGCTGTCAGAATCGACGAGAATCCGACGATGAAGATCCCCAGCGCCGCAGCAATCACCTGGGTGTTCGAGAACATGGTCGAATACGGCGTGTAGAACGTCCACCCGGTATCTACCCCACCTGCAACAAGGGCATACAGGGTGAATAGGCCACCAATCATGTAGATATACCAGCTCATCAAGTTGAGCCGAGGGAACGCCAGGTCTCGGGCTCCAATCATCAAGGGAATCAAGAAGTTCCCAAGGACCGCTGGAACACCAGGGATCAAGAAGAAGAAGACCATAAACACGCCGTGAATGGTAAACGAACGGTTGTAGTCGTCCGGCGAACCAAAAACGTCGCCTCGCGGTGTCATCAGTTCAAGACGGAGTAGCGTTGCTGCTGCTCCACCAAGAAGAAAGAACACCGTGATCGAGATCATGTACAGCAGACCGATCCGCTTATGGTCGGTGGTCAGGAGCCAACTCTTTATCGTGTAATCGGCTCCGAGATAGCCCATCTTCGAATCAGACTCTTCGATCACTCTCGGATCATCGGATTGCGGTGCCGTGTTCATCAGTTGGTCCCTCCGTTCGCTGAAGTCCCACCCATGAAGTCGGTAATGTTGGATGCGGCTCCTTCTCCCTCTGACATTCCACGATCCGTGAGTGTCCGGGTTTGCCGTCCTCGACCAATCGACTTGATGTAGGAAACCAGTTTCAAAAGGTCATCCTCCGGAATCTGGCCAGCAAAGGAGGGCATCAAGGGCTCATAACCGGCGACGACTTCCTCCATCGGCCGAAGGATCGAATCACGGACATATCGTTCATCCGCAACGATAATCTTCGAGCCGCTCTGCGGATCCTTTGGATCATTCAGAAGAGGGACTGGACCACCGAACACTCCTTCGAGCGGAGGAGCCTTCACGGTCGAGTTTGCACCGTGACAACCGCTACAGTGATATTGGCGGAACAGGGCCTCCCCCTCCGCTGCCAACCCTGTTGTCTCACTGCTTCCTTCAAGCCAGGCTTCATAGGCGGCAGGTTCCATCACAGTCACCCACCCTCCCATCCTCGAGTGCTCGGTCCCACAGTATTCCGTACAGAACAATCGGAATCGTCCCACCTTTGTCGGATGGAACCACATCGATGTGTAGCGACCAGGAAGTACGTCCTGTTTGGCTCGAAAATCGGGAATGTAATAACTGTGAATAACATCTTCGGAGGTCATGATCAGACGAACTGGCTTCCCGGCAGGAATATGCAACTCGTTGATCTCACTACTGCCTTCCGGGTGCTGAGCTTTCCACATCCACTGCTTTCCAGTGACGTAGATTTCGATCGAGTCCCCAGGAGGACTGACCAGTTCGAAGTAAATGATGGCCCCCCACATGAACAGGCCGATACCGATCAAGGTCGGGACCGTGATATAGATCGCTTCGGCCAATGGGCTCGAATCGCGAATGTTTGATCGGTCTGCTTTTGAACCACGCCGATATTTCACGGCGAAGAAGAGCACGAAGAAACAGAACGCGAAAGTAAACGCCGCGCTGACGATCATGAGCCCGATGTAGAGGGCATCGACCTTCGGCGCGAACGTTGATGCTGAGTCGGGGAAGAGTGGGAATTCCCACATAGTTCCATGTTCTCGCTTAACGGTCCAAGTGGGCGTTCGATGTCGGAATCATCGCTGCGGGGGAAACCGATGCCCTCCGCCGGTCCCTGACAAACATGACGATCATGAATGAGCCAAGACTGAGCACAGTAAAGATGCCCAGAAAACGGACCACATTCATGATCGCGAAACTGTACGTCCCGCTCTCCGGGTCGTAGACGTAGCAAAGCAGCAGGGCTTGCTCGGCCACGCCACCAATCGTTCCGTTCGAAGCATCGGTCAATGCCAGTCTCAAATTACGAGCAGGATAACTGATCCCGTAGACGTACCGAGAGACTTTGCCCTCTGGGGTCAGAAATACCAGGCCAGCGGCGTGGGCATAGAGCTTCGATTGAGGATTGTAGCTGTAAGAAAACCCGACAGAGTCGGCGAGTTTGCCAATCGTCGCTTCATCCTTGGTCGTGAGAAAATGCCAGCCCTTCCTCGCTTCATCTCCGGAGAAATGATAGGCCCGCATCACCGCCGATTCTTTGGCCATGGCAGACTCAGGAGAATCGTTGGGGTTAATGCTGACGCTGATCACGTCGAATGCCTGACCAACAGTGTAATCATTGAGGACGTTTAGACTCCGAACCAAGCCATCAAGCACCTGATTACAAAGGAGGGGGCAATCGAAATAAACGAGGTTGAGAATCACGGGGCGGTCACCAATGAGGTCTCCAAGACGAACCGAATCACCCAGTTCATTGACGAAGACGAGATCAAGTGGGACCTGAGAACCTGGTTTCTGCTCAAAATTGACCCTACTGAGAATCCCTGGCTGTGGCGTGAGTTCAGGCCGTTCCGTTCGCGTTGGCGAAGGCTGGCCGAAGAGTGATGTGGTTCCAAACGGACCCACCATCACCATCAAGGCCAGCACGCCAAATCGTGACGAACGGAGGAAACAATTCATTCCGATGCTCCTTCAGGTTCCGATGCCCGGGTGGGCAGCCCCTCCTTCAAGATCAGCGAGAGGGCCCGGTCAATCGGAATATGAGCAACCCCAGAGTCACGATCCACCCATCCATAAGAATCCAGTCGTTCATTCACTTCGCGACGCATAACCTCCATGTCTCGACTAGGCTTCTCTTGCAGTCGAGGTCCTGGATACAGATCGTCGTCCTCAAGAGCAAAGATCGCTGGTCGCCGGTCTGCGAGACGTTCCTGGGCCTGGTTGAAACGGTTCATCAAAAATGCGATGGCAACGAACACGATCACAACGACTGCCGTCAAACCCACCGTGAAGAGTGCGATCGGTCCAACATGAATTCGGTCTTCCTGGTATCCTCGAGCATGAGGGTTCAGCGTTTCATCATGATGAATGTGATCAGCCATGGTTCAAGCTCCCCCCGAATGTGAAGCATGAGCGGCGTCATAATGACGAAGTTCGACAAGAGCAGGATCGTGATTGGCGAGCAGGGGCCGTGAATTGAGGAAGAACGTGAATGCAGCCAGCCAGAGACCACCAAGCCCCAATATCGCCGCAATGTCGAAGAGATGCGGGATCGGCCGCTGATACCCGAGTGACGGAGCTAGGAGCCAGTAAAGATCCACAAGGTGAATCACAAAAATGAAGGCAGCAATGGCTCGGAGTCGTGTCGAACTTTCCTTATTCGACCGGAACAATAACACGAAGAACGGGAGGAAAAAGTGAAAGATCGCCAGAAAACCAACGACGTATTGCCAACCAAACCGTGATCGCTGGAGGTACCAAGGAATCTCCTCGCTGAGATCGCCACTCCAAACAATCAGGAATTGGCTGTAGGAAGTGTATGCCCAGAGCATGACGAAGGCGAGCATCAGGTTTCCGAGGTCCCTCAGCCGTTTAGGCTGAACAAGGTCTCCCAACGCTCCTCGTTCGGCCAGCAACGTCGTAACGATGTTGAGCAAGGCAAAGGTCTGAAGACCCATACCGACAATCAACATCGCGCCGTAGATCGTCGAGTACCAATCGGGGTCAAGTGACATCCCCCAATCAAACATGGCAAATGTGCCCGTGAGAAATGCAAGGATCAGACCAGGAGCCCCCAGGAGAGCCATTCTGCGGGTCGGTACGCCAGGGTTCGGGGAACGATCCTGCTCGCCTGACCAACGAACGAGCAAAAAGGCGAGCACACCCCAGATCACGAAGTAGCCAGCAGACCTCGCAAAGTAGAATGGCTTTTGGAACCAAATCTCTTTGTGATTGAAGTGCGAAGCGTGACCGTGTTCTTGAGAATCAGCATGTCCAGCCCCGGCCGATTCATGATCGGAATCGGAGTGCGTGTCCTCGTGATCTGTATCTGCTGCGTGATTCTCTGAAGAATCGTGGGCACTATGACTGAGTCCGTGATCTGCCCCAGCCCAGGGGTAAATCTGGCTGACTCCGAACGCGATCGGCAAAAACAACGGCGTCATCAAAACGAGGGTCGAGGCGCCGGCTTCTAGAGGGCGTCGGAGAATTAATCCCCAGGTTCCTCCTGCAAGATGATTCAGAAGCAATAGGCTGAGGCAGGCGAAAGGGAGCCCAAACCAGAAGATGTACGCGATCAGATAGGATCGCAGAACCTGCTGGACGTCGTAAAAAGCACCCAGGATGCAAAGTAAGAGACCTGCGATTCCAACAATGCCGGCGATTCGAAAGACTTGTTCCAAACGGTTGGCAAGGGCATCGCCATTCCCATTGCCGTTCCCATTCTTTCCGAAGAAACTCGTCACTGGGCCGTCTCCTGGGACTGCTGCACCCGTTGCCGGTCGGCCTCATCAAGGGTGTCAATCGGAGCGTTCTGGCTAAGTTGAAGTGCCTTGATATACGCCACCACCGCCCATCGGTCGTGAGGCTTGATTCGATGAGCGTAGGAATACATTGCTCCATAGCCTCGAGTGATAACGTCGTAGACATGACCAACCGGAATATCGCGGAGGCGCTGTTCGTGAAGACTCGGAGGCTTTGGCATTCCCCGCTGTACGATCATCCCTTGGCCGTCACCGAGGCCACCGTGGCAAGGTGAACAAAAAACGGTATATTGATCCCTTCCACGTTCAAGAACGGTCTCGTCAACCGGGAAGGGAAACGAGGTCGCGAGTTGACCGTTTTCTTGACCGTAATAAAGATGTTCGTCAGTGCGTGACCACCCGCGTGCGACGGTCCCAGCCACGAGGGGACGAGCTGAGAGTCCATCTGCGAAAAAGTCGCTCGCTTGAAAGGTGTCGTACCGAGGCTGGTCGTACATCTCCGTGCGACACCCACCAATCCCCAAAGCCCCAAGGATCAGGATCACGAGGGGGAACCCTCGTCGTCGATCAGATTGCCGCCGAAATGGTCGATTCCGGGGGTTCATTGGTGCACCTCCGAGAGCGATTCGGGCGTGAACCCCTCCAGAAACGAACGGGTCTCCTGTTCGTGGAATTGATCGTCGTCCCAACGAATAAACAGGAAGAATCGGTCGTGAGAGGCGCGGGCGAACTTTTCCACGCTAAATACCGGGTGGTAAGGCATCGGAAGCCCGTTGAGAAACAACATACCGAAGACGGCTGCGAAAGCAGCGGCCAAAATCGTACATTCGAAGGTCACCGGAATGAAGGCCGGCCAGCTATTGAGCGGTTTGCCTCCGATGTTAACCGGATAGTCGATCACAGAGGCGAAGTACTGCATGGCAAAACCGCCAAGACCACCGAGTAAACCCGCCGTGAAGACGATCGCGGGAATTCGGTTTTTCCGAAATCCGATTGCCTCGGCCAGCCCTTCCACTGGGAACGGGGAATGGGCCTCCATCCGCCGATACCCGGCCTCTCGCGCTTTGCTCGCCGCAGTGACCAGTTCGGACGGCGATTTGAACTCAGCGATGTACCCGTAGAGTTCTGGGTGGGTCACGTCCATCGTTCAGTTCCACTCCCGATCAGGCGTGCGACGAGTTGCTCTTGCCGTGTCCGTCGTTGCCAAGATTCTTGCGATGGTCCACCTCGTAAGCCAGTTCCTGCATCTCGCTGATCGCAATCGCAGGCAGGACCCGGATAAAGAGGAACAGCAGGCAGAAGAAAACGCCGATCGTTCCGAGGTAGAGCGACCAATCCCAGAAGGTTGGGGTGTACTCCTGCCAATTGGCGGGAACGAAATCCTGGCTCAAGCTCGTCACCACAATGATGAATCGTTCCAGCCACATGCCGACGTTCACCAGGATCGAGATCAGCCAAAGCACGATCACGTTGCGACGAGCAAACTTGAACCAAAGCAGTTGCGGAATCACGATGTTGCAGGCAATGAGCGCCCAGTAAAATGCCCAGTATGGTCCGAAAGGACGTCCTGGTCCGAGCATCATGAAGAACTCGTATTCATTCTCACCGTACCAGGCAATGAAGTCCTCCATTAAATAGCCGTAAGCAACGATGAGTCCTGTCGCCAGCATGACCTTGGCCATGTTGTCAAGATGACGATCAGTGATGAAGTCTTTCAGGTCGTATACAGCTCGAAGAGGGATCGCCAGGGTCAGTACCATGGCAAAGCCTGAGAAAATCGCTCCGGCAACGAAGTAAGGCGGGAAAACCGTCGTATGCCATCCAGGAACCACGCTCACAGCGAAGTCGTAAGACACAATCGTGTGCACGGAGACGACCAGAGGGGTCGCGAGTCCCGCAAGGAGTAAGTACGACGTCTGATACCGAGCCCAGTGCCTGGCAGAACCTCGCCAGCCCATCGACATCACGCCGTAAATCAGCTGTGCAATCTTGTTTTTCGCGCGGTCTCGGAGATTGGCGAGGTCAGGGAGCAGGCCGACGTACCAGAAGAGGAGCGAGACTGTTGCATAGGTTGAAACCGCAAAGACGTCGAAAACAAGAGGGCTTCGAAATTGCGGCCAGAGCGCCATGGTGTTCGGATACGGCATAAGCCAATAGAACACCCAGGGCCGGCCGAGGTGGAGAATTGGAAACATGCCAGCACAGGCGACGGCAAACAGAGTCATCGCCTCAGCGAACCGATTGATCGAGGTTCGCCACTCTTGCCGCAAGAGTAGCAAGATGGCTGAAATCAAGGTACCAGCGTGGCCAATACCGATCCACCAAACGAAATTGACAATTGCAAAGCCCCACATCACGGGGACGTTGAGGCCCCAGATGCCCGTGCCCTTCAGAAAAAGAACGGTCACGGACATCAGGAACAGCATTACAAACGCGAATGAGATCGCAAGGCCGAGGACCCAGCTCTTACGAATCCGGTCGAGAAGGACAACCGCAGTGAGCTTGTCCGAGACCGTCGCGAAGGTATGCCCAGGGCCAATGATCGGCAGCTCTGCAGCGCCAGTCCGCCCCGTCTGATCGTTCTCACTTGCCATCGACTCCGCCTCACGCCGTCGCGATCTCGGGATTCGGGTTGGTCACGCGAGCCAGGTACGTCGTGCGAGGCCGAGTGTTGAGATCCTCGGCCAGCATTCCGTAATTGCGCGGCGACTTTTTGAGCCGGGTCACCTGCGCCGTTTCGTCGTTCAGATCTCCAAAGACCAGAGCCTGGGTCGGACAGGCGGCCTGACAGGCAGTGACGATCTCGCCGTCCCGCACGCGTCGCCCTTCGATCTCCGACTGGATCTTGCCTTCATAGATACGTTGAACACAGTAGGTGCACTTCTCCATGATGCCCCGGGATCGCACCGACACATCGGTGTTGTTCAGGAGCACCAGAGGAGAGAAGCCCGAACCAAGCTCGGATTCTTTGAGTTGGATTTCGGGATAGTTCAGGAAATTGAACTTTCGAACCTTGTAGGGGCAGTTGTTACTGCAGTACCGCGTGCCAACGCAGCGGTTGTAAACCATATTGTTGAGCCCCTCGTGATCGTGGACGGTTGCACCGACAGGGCAAACCGGCTCGCACGGGGCTTTCTCGCAATGCATGCAGAATCGCGGCTGAAAGGCAATCTTAGGGTTGTTGAGCGCAGGCTCCTGACCAGCGGGTGTTTCGATCGCAAAATAGCGGTCCACCTCCATCCAGTGCATGACCCGACCGCGAATCACCTCTCGCTTGCCGACGACCGGAATATTGTTCTCCGCCTGACAGGCCACGACGCAAGCGGCACAGCCCACACAGCGGTTCAGATCCACGGTCATCCCCCAGGCATACCCTGGATGACCATTCCACCCTTCACCGCGGTCCGCAGAATAATCAAACTCGGGATAGAGAGAGTCTGTCGTCTCACCAAACCGAGCAGAGAAATGCTGATTCAGGTGAGCAAAATCCGGTTGGGACTGGTACGTTTCCAGGGTTGCTTCACGGTAGAGATCTCGCCCATCAATTGAACCTTGCAGTTGCGTGGACGCGAGTTCATATTTTTGATTTGTTCGATTAAGCGAAACACCAGGAATAATCCAGGGTGCCGCGGAGGATCGAACGGTATAGGCATTGAATCCAGTGCCGTTGCCGACACGGCCAGCCCGCACTCGGCCGTATCCAAGATGGAGCGTCACGGCTCCCTCGGCATGGCCAGGCATCACAAAGATCGGTACGTCCAGTGTCAGCGTTCCGACGGTCAGCCCAACCACGTCCCCCGTCTGCAAACCTGCGAGAGGTCCGGTAGACGCCTCGTCCACCATTGAGACGGGCACCATCAAGGCATTGTCCCATGTAAGCTTGGTAATGGGCTTGGGACATTCCTGAAGCCAGGCATTGTTGGCGAATCGCCCGTCGAAAATCGTTGGGTCGGGAGCAAGGACGAGTTCGAGGTCGCCTTCAGTGGGTTCGAAGTCTTCCACAGTCGCCAGTGAGGCAGTGTCGGAAATCGAGACGTCAACGGGAGCGAAAGCGGTTCCTTCGATTAATCCGTCGTGAAGACATCGCCGCCATCTTCGAGCAAACCCGCTCGATCCAGAGACCTCACCGCTTGAGCCTTCCTCAAGTTCATTTTGCCAGAACGCTTCGAGCAAGGCTCGACCGTCGGGATTCCGATCCCCTCGGATCGCCGCGACGACTTCGAGGCTCGATCGTCCGCCGAACAGAGGCGCGATCAGTGGTTGCGCCAGAGTTGCCGTTCCATCGAAAGCCCGACCATCTCCCCACGCTTCCAGGAAATGGGCCTGAGGAACATGCCACTGGCAAAGCTCTCCTGTCTCATCCAAATAGAGGCCGAGATGAACACGAAGGGTGTTTTCCGCATCAATGAGCGCTTCTCGGAAATTCAGATCCGAGGGAGCATCATAGACAGGGTTGACTTCAAGCATGACCAGGGTGTCAACCGCGCCGGTGTTCAGGTCATTCACCAACCCCTGGAGTGATTCCCCTTGGTTGACCGACTCGACGATCGGTTCGATCCACTCGATCGTCTTCCCAAAATTTCCAAGGGTCTCATTGATGGCGAAGGCTAAGGCGTGAACGACCGGTGGTTGGCCTTCTCCGGCAACCACGAGCGAAGCCCCAGGATGCTCACTCAAATCGCGAGCCAACGGGCCAATCCATCGACTGGCCTCATCGGGTAAGGACACTGAAGGCTCAGGGAGTCCCGAGATTCCCAATTCCCTGGCGAGCATCAAGGCAAAATCCTTGACTCGACTTGCAGGCAGAGGCAGCCGATGATCCGCGTTCGACCCAGTCAACGTCAGGTTGCACTCGACAGCGTAATGCCGGCTCATCCCATCAGGATGGTCGGGGTTCCGACGGTCAGCATAACCGCGAGCATGAACGAGATGTCCCGGGCCGAACGCCAGGAAGTCCGCGTCAAGTGTCACGAGTCGATCGGCGCGATCAACATGGAGAATCGCCTGTCGATCTTCACCGAATGCCCGAATGGCTCCGTCCCGAGCATGATCTCGGTTCACAGGCTCATACTGAATCCAGCGAGCGTTCGGGAACTCGTCGAGCAGACCCTGAATCTGTGCTCGAAGCGTGGGAGAGGAAATGGGGCGAGTGAGAATTCGAAGCCCCTCCCCCTGCCCCTTTGCTTTCAGCTGCTCGTATTGCTCAAGCATGGCAACCTGGAAATCTTCCCAGGTCTTCGGCCTGCCATTGCGAAGCACCGTTTGCGAGCGATCCGGATCATAAAGTGAAAGCAATTCAGCCTGACAGAACTGATCCGTCGATCCTACCGTTGTATTGATCGGGGATGCGTCAGGATCGGAGGCGATTCCCTTTAACGTTTCGATTGTCTCGGTCGTCAGACTCGCAGGAGAAGCCGGATGTAGGGCATTTCCTTCGATTTTGATCGGGCGACCTTCCTGACTCTCGACCAGGAGTCCGATGCAATCACCAGCAAGACTCATAGAAGTCGCAAAAAAGAGCGGCTTCCCCTGAACCATCTCTTCAGGAGCCTTGACGTAAGGAACAATCTTCTCCTGAGGCTGAAACGCGCAACCACTCACTCCGGCAAGGGCAAGCGATGCGGCCATCAACTTGAGAAATTGACGGCGACTCTCTGGATCATCCCAGGAGTCTGCCTGCTCAGGGAATTCCCGCTGAATATAGCTGAGGAATTCGTCCGTCTCGGTCAATTGCTCAAGGCCACGCCAGTACCGAGGCCCGGTTGCGCCCTCGAGTTGTGTGCGAAGGCGAGCCAGGTTCAAAGGCGTCCGCTTCGGAGCGTGCTGGGACTCTCTCATCGGTGGCAAACCGCGCAATTGGTCAAGGGAGTGTTATGGCCGAGCGTGGGAACCTCATACATCGCAGCCAGAAGCTGCCCGAGTTCCTCCTGAGAGACATAATCGTCTTCCATCAGAAACTCCTTGGATTCCGCATCGGCTTCACGCGTAACGAACGCCTTGACAGCCTCTTGGTCTTTGTCGACCGACCATTCAAGGTTGTAGATTTCTTCGCGTGGACGCAGGTGCTTCTCAGGGTTCCGGTGACATTCAAGGCACCAACCCATGCTCATCGACTCTTCCTTCCAGGCCAACGGCATCAAATCGACGCGACCGTGGCAAGAATAGCAGCCGACCCCCTTGTTCACGTGGATTGCGTGATTGAAGTAGGTGTAATCCGGAACATCGTGGATGCGATTCCACTCCAGCGGGCGATCCAGTGCCAAGCTTTCCCTCACGGGGGCAAGCATTGGACTGTCCGTCCAGATCTGCGAATGGCAGCTCATGCACGTGTAGGTCGGGGGCAACCCGGCGAATGACGATTCTTCCACTGAGGTATGGCAGTAACGACAATCAATTCCCAAGCCCCGAACATGGTGTTCGTGAGAGAACGGGACCGGTTGCGATTTGACTACATGAACTTCGGTCTGGTACGGCGACCGAATGACCATGTGCGTGACAAGGACCGCCCCCAGGGCAACGAACGCCCCGCCGAAGATGCTCGCTCGAGCGAGCGTGTTGGCGCTCGGGTGAAAAATCTGAGGCATTGCTCTCCTCGACTCGCCGACCAAGGCAAGACCACTCGGGCGACCGTCCGCCGAAGTCCCGCCCGCCAGGACATCCGTCTACCGAAAACCCAGGTGCCCGGGGGGG
This sequence comes from Tautonia rosea, assembly GCF_012958305.1. NCBI lineage: Bacteria > Pseudomonadati > Planctomycetota > Planctomycetia > Isosphaerales > Isosphaeraceae > Tautonia > Tautonia rosea. Next base: position 18,239 of record NZ_JABBYO010000019.1, read on the forward strand.
AACACCTCAAGGTTTAACGCCGATCGTGATTTATTTCACGAAGTTTCCGAAAAAACAAGGATTGCACCCGAACCCAAGGACATGAGGTTCGCCAACGGAAGGGCATCCATCACGACGCTCTGGGAACTCATGCAACCCGCGAAAGAATCTGATGGCGGGCGATTGGAATCTCGGCGTCAATTCAAGGATAACCGTTGTGTTGAACCAACACCGTTTCCAATAGACTAACCAAGGAGTACTTCCAGGACAAGACACCGGTCCTCTATTCGAATCGAGTTTTCGCCCCAATTTCCGCAACCGAATTCGAGAGAATCGTTTACAACTTCTTGTTTCACCTTTCGCGCTTCCTGCATGACGGACCGATCGAGGGAAAACGTGAGGATTTTGTGCACAGAACTCCCCCGAAACAGTGTGTTTCAGATCATCGTTTTCGTCTTCGCTTCAGGAGAGAGGACGAGCAACCAGGGGGCTGGCTGCACCGTTCCAAGCAGATCACAACGGAGGATCCCCAGTGAGGTCTTGCCAAGCATATGAGCCCAGTCGAGGACCTGTTCAGATTCTTCTCGACCAGACGGATGCCCCGGGTAAACCACCACGCTCACGAGACCTCCTGGTAACACCTGAGCCAATGCTGCATCGAGCGCCGCGAGTGTCGTCGCGGGTCGAGTTGCGATCGAATGATCGCCACCGGGAAGATAGCCAAGATTAAACATAACGACCCTTGGCCGACCCATTGCATGGCTGGGGGAGAGCAATCGATCGAGGGATTCGTGCCTGGCATGGGCCAACAGAACGCGATCCATCAATCCAGCCTTGACGAGTTGGCCTTGAGCGGTGCGCAACGCCATCGTTTGAACATCCAGTCCGAGAACCCGACCCGTTGGGCCGACCTGCTGAGCGAGCCAGAGCGTATCGTGCCCGTTGCCGACCGTCGCATCGATGGCGAAATCTCCCGCCCGAAGTACTGAGGCAACCAGAAGTCGAGCCAGTTCGACAATCCGAGGTAAACCGGTCACTCGGGAAATACCTCGACGAGGAACTGTGAAGGGGATTGAGGAAATCAACTCCCTGAATTGACAACTCTCGACCGAGGATCGAAATCCTTTCGACTCACAGACCTTCCTGCCTTGTTTCCTGAGAGCGCCAACGTCCGGGACGGATCACCGCAACCATCAGGAGTAGAACCCATAGGCCCACAAGAATGCGAGCCGGCCATCGGTCAACAAAGGCGATCGGCGAACCATCTGCCGCCGTCAACACCTGGATCAGGCGTTCTTCGAGTGGACCTCCAAGAATAATGCCGAGGACCACCGGGCCGAGTGGAATGGCCCGCCGCTCCAGAAAAAACCCAACCAGTCCGAAAACCAGCATAACCCCGATGTCGAAGGTGCTTCCATTGATTGCGTACGAGCCAAGCACACAGAAGAGAAGAATCACCGGCATCAAGATACGTTTCGGCACCCGCAACACCAGACCACCGGCCTTGATTGCAGCCAAACCAATTGGCAAGAGCACAAGGTTTGCAAGGATAAAAATCAGATACAACCCGTAAACCAGTGTGGCTTGTTTTTCGAAGATTTCCGGACCGGGTGTCAGATCCTTCATCATCAGCACTCCGATCACGATCGCTGTGACCGAATCGCCGGGAATTCCGAGAATTAAGGCTGGGATCCAAGCTCCCGCCAGGGCCGATGAGTTGGCGGTCGTCGCGGTTCCAAGTCGATCCAGCGCCGCTTCATCGTCGGATTCGCTCAGCGGAGTGTTCGATTGCCGACCAATTCCAAGGGAAACCCAGCTTGCGATGTCCGCACCGGCACCAGGAAGCATACCAATCAACGCACCTACCGCCCCAGATCGCAGACTCGCAAACGGCCGACGTATCACTCGTCGGATTGCTTCTGGCACTTCGTTTAGAGGGTGGCCTGGTGAGGAAATGCGATCCTCCGAAATCCCACTCGACTGCTGCTCAGCTTCAGGAACCATCGTCAGCAGATTCTTGAAGACCTCCGAAACTCCGAACAAGCCGATCATGGCCGGAATGAAGCCGATACCTTGATACAACTCCGGATTGCCGAAAGTGAACCTTGACTGAGCATGGACCGCACTCAAACCAACGGTCGAGACAAGCAAGCCGAACAACACCGCGAGGGCTCCTTTGATTGGAGCCCCTTGTGAAACAACGACGGCACAGGTCAATCCCAGCACGTAAAGCCAGAAGTGCTCGGCTGGGCTGAACAAGGTCCCGACCTGTGCCAACTGGCTCCCAAGAAAGATCAGCACGATCGATCCGAACAAGCCTCCCGCAACACTGGAAATCAAGGCGGTCACCAACGCCGAATCTGCCCTCCCTCGCGCGGCAAGGCCACTGCCGAGGTCCGCATATGCTGCCGATGCAGGAGTTCCAGGGATCCGAAGCAAGATCGTAGGAATATCCCCCGCGAAAATCGCACAGGCAACCATGGTCACCACGGCCGCCAGGGCAGGAAGCGGTGGCAACCAGTAGGTCAAGGGAACCAGTAACGCCATCGCCATCGTGGCGGTCAACCCTGGAACCGCCCCCACGAATACGCCGTAAATTGCCGACGCAACAATAGCGGTCCAGACGACCGGGTCGAGAAAGACCTGGGAGGCGGCGTCCACGACTGCGGGATCCATCAGCTTCGAAGTCCCCTCTCCGGCGCCTGCGATCGCCGGTTTCACCAACCCAGCCATCCCCAGGGAAGTGGCACTCGCAAGACCACTGCAAACACCTGATAGGACATCGGTGCCAACAGTAGTGCGACCGCCAGGGCAACAGACCACTTCACCCGAAGGGAAAGCAACATCGCCAGCAACAGGATTGTCGCCGTGATGACATAACCGAGTCGACTGGCCAGAATCAGGTATCCCAGCACAAACGCCAGGGCCACTCCCATGCGAGCCATCCCGTCTCGATCAAGTCGAGGGGAATCGACCGATCGCCTGAGCCCCCCTCGAACGACCAGGATCAAGAGCACAAGAGCCAGCGAGGCAAACAGAATCGTTGGAAAAATCATCGGCCCGTATCGGGTTGATCGGACCGACTGGAAGGCCTCTCCCGTCAGGATCTCTCCCATCTGTTGGTCGAACCCTTCCATGATGGCCCGAAATGCTTCAGGGCCGGCGGGAGAGACGTTAAATCCCGTGCTCGCCATGAATGCCAGGTAGTCGTCGCTTTGAATGACTTGTTCGACTGCCGCTTCGAGCAGTTCGGCTCGGTCCTCCGGCACATCCAGGGGTAAGGCAAGCCCTCGCCAGCCTCCCATCGTCCAGTCCGATCCCTTTTCCTGGAATGTGGGCACCTCGGGGAAGCCCTCCACACGTTCTGAGGCCATGACGCCAAGGCACCGGATTCGCCCCGACTCCAGCAATGCTGAGGCTTCCGGAAGGCTGCAACAGACCATCTCAACACCTCCCGACATCAAGGCGTCGAGCGAGGGTCCTGCTCCATTGATCGGAATCCAAAGAATATCGCCAGCGTCCAGACCTTCCGCATTCAGCCAGCCTGCAAGGCTTACGTGCCAAATGCCCCCCTGCGCCGTGCCCGAGGCCCTCAACGCCCGAGGCTGAGCTGAGACCTCCTCCTTCAACTCCGCCAGCGATTGCCAGGGAGCATCGTCTCTGACGAACAACGCTGCGTCGTCCCGATTGAGCAGCATGAGCGGCCGAAAGTCGTCGGGAGTGATGTTGGTGAGGCCCCGCCAGTGGAGCATGTTCAACTCGACAGTCACCATGGTCAGGGTGTAACCATCAGCCGGGGCGAGAGCGCCCCGGGTGTGACCGGTAACTCCCGATCCACCGGTCGCGTTCACGACATTGACCGGCACCCCCAGATCACGTTCCAAAAGGGCGGCCACCGTCCGCGAAACGGTGTCGGTACCTCCTCCTGCCGACCAGGGACAAATGAGCATGATCGGACGATCGGGATAGTGTTCCCCTTCCGAACATCCGACAACAACCAACAGCCCTAGCAGCCAATAAGGCAACCGTGCTCGATGGGTCATGGGGCGTGTCATCCAGGCTCGGCGCATCGGAGGCGATTGACTGGCATATTGGCCACGTTCGGGTGGCTCTTGCTCCGAATCACGTCTGATTCTGACCGTGTTCCGAACCTTGACCATCAGATCGATCCGCGTCGGAGGTCCCGCAGCATGATGGAGACAGCACCTTGAATCAACCCGGTGGTTCGGAAAAGCGGGCATCCCAGCACTCTTGGAATCAGAACGGATGTCGAAGATTGAGCATCACGCTGTAAAGCACGACAGCTGCCGCTGCGATGATCCCAATCCGGAGCACCAGCTTACCTCGCCCCTCCTTGGCATACTCAACTCCTTCCGCAATAACGACAACCGCGGCGATTAGGAGAAATTTGTACGCCACCAACCCCTTGATGTTGTACTGACGAAAGACCCAGGCTGCCAGCGGGTTCGACTCGATGAATTGCGGTCCCCTCGAAAGCAAGGCCCAGGTCAGGAACACGTCGAGCACGCTTAGGATGATCAGCCAGGCAATCTCCGATTCGAGAAGGAGACTGCGAGTATGCCAGGCAGACCCGTTCTTGCCCGGATGACGATCCTGCTCACTCATCGAGAATTCCAGGTCCATGCCAACGATCGGGTAGATGAGCACTCCGATGCCGTCAGGCGCGAACGATACCTCTAGGCTTGCGAGCAAGAGAATGACGATTCAACTCGCCCGTTGCAAGCGTCTCTCAAAGTTCGCAACGATTGACAGAACAACGGATGAGCCTTTAGCGTGGAATGACATCAAGCCTGGATCCCACGCGATCATTGCCTGATTTCCCTGTTCGGAAACCGATTATGTCCGACTCTGAGAAGTCTCCTCGCCGACTTGCCCTCGAAGAAAGTCTCGCTGCCGACCCATCCGATACGTTTCTTCGTTATGGCCTTGCCATGCAATGTCTTCGAGAGGGAGACCTTGACGAGGGCAGAAGCCGGCTTGTAGCTCTGATCGCCGATCATCCCGAGAATCAGGTCGCTGCCTATCAGCAACTCGGGCAATCGTACATGGATGAGGGCGATTCGGAACGTGCCCGAGCCTACTTTGTCGAAGGGATTGCGAAGGCTCAAACCCTTGGCGACCTGAAAGCCGCGGGAGAGATGCAAGGGTTCCTCGAACTGCTCGGCTGAGTCCCTTTTCCAATCGTGCCGGGCGGTGCCGTGATGGTTTCCACGTTCACGTTTCCCCTTCGCATTCGCTTCGGCGACGGTGCGATTTCCGAACTCTCCGCCGAACTTGCCGCTCTCGGTGTTCAACGTCCGCTCGTCGTGACCGATCCGGGGATCATCGCCTCGGGCATCCTCGATCGGGTATTGGAGGGACTGTCTGCGACACCCAAGAGTCATGCAAGAGTTGTGGTGTTCGATAAAGTTCAGGCAAATCCCAATGAAACGGATGTGCTGAGCGCCCTGGGATCGTATCGGAAGCATGACTGTGATGGCCTCATCGGACTCGGCGGCGGCAGCCCGATCGATGCTGCCAAGGCCACTCGACTGCTCGTCACTCATCCGGGTCAACTTGCGGACTACGATGTCACGACAGGCGGTTCCTCTCGGATCACCGCCAACTTACCCCCTCTGGTTGCCGTCCCCACGACATCAGGGACCGGTTCTGAGGCAGGCCGAGGTGCACTGATCCAGCTCCCCCAGACCGGTCGAAAGACCGCCGTGCTCAGCCCTCATTTGTTGCCCAGCGTTGCACTGTGCGATCCCGGACTCACACTCGGTCTCTCGCCGATTCTTACTGCAGGGACCGGAATGGACGCACTGACTCATTGCATCGAGAGTTATCTTTCAACCAACTACCACCCCATTTGCGACGGTATCGCCCTCGAAGGCCTCCGCCAGGTCGCCAAGGGACTCGAACCGAGTGTACAAAACGGCTCAAATCAGGACGCCCGTCGAAACCTGATGATGGGGGCCTTACTTGGGGGAATCAGCTTTCAGAAGGGCTTGGTGTAATCCACTCCCTCTCTCATGCCCTCGGCTCGGAAGGTCATGCTCATCACGGAACCCTCAACGCGATCCTCCTACCCCATGCCTTGCGGTTCAATTTCGAGGCGGCACATGCGCGATTGGCCGAGCTCGCAGGTCACCTCGGCCTGGGACGTAGTGGAGACGGTCCCGGCCACCTGATTACCCTTTCTGAGATCTTGCTGGCCCGACTCCCCCTACCCCGACGTCTTGGTGAGCTCGACGGGCTCGATCGGAACAGGATCGCAGATTACGCACGCCTTGCCTTCCTCGATCACTGTCATCAGACCAATCCCCGACCTTGCGATGAATCGTCGCTTGCCGGACTACTTGAAGCCGCGTGGTAATAAAGGCGTCAAGCTCGCTCGGAAAACAACAAACGGTCCGTCGATCGCCACTCGGGAGATCGACGGACCGTCCGTGCTGTGGAATCGGTCTCAGGTCAGAATTGATCAGCGCTGATCACTTCTCCTCCCCGGATCGAGTTCAAGCCAACCCAGATCAATGGATTGATCGTTTCTTTGACAAAGCGGACCGAACCGTCGCCGAGAACCACATTGATCCCGCCTGCATGCCGGCTTCGAGCCGCGGCAAAGGCCTGACTGTCGCCCGCGGTTCCGGTGCAAGGCAATCGATCCTCTGGCACGCAGAAGATCGGCTGATTCAGGAAATCGCCACCTTGAACCAGGTCCAGGTAATCTCGAAATTGGTTCGGGGCGAAGCGGGTCATAAACGAACCTCCACCCGGCACACTCGACCACATCACCCCGCGCACATCGAATCGATCTCCTTGGAGAACTTCCGCAATGAACACCGTGTTGCTCGTTCCATCGCGGACATCCGCCAACTTGGTCGTGCGATGGCCGAAGGCCGACTGAAGATACTGCTGGCTCCCGACGGTCGTCTGACGCCAGTTGGTGTTGCCCCAGCTCACCGCATAATTGCCCTTCGTAAACACGGGCCCGCTAAGCAACCCCCCCTGATATTGAGGAGTAATCTGGAACTGACGCTCCTCGTCGCTCGGGCACTGGAAGATCGAAATCTTCGTTCCCGTCACGGTGCTGTTTGCGAAGAAGCCCAGGGCAGGTGCAAGCGGACCTCCGACTCCCCAGGCAGTCGGAATTCCTTCGGCACCAAGTTCGAAGTTGAAAGCGTTATAAAGTGCCTGCTGCTCGAACTGGGGCAACATCAGGATAAACCAGGTGGTATTCGGCGTCCCGGAAAAGATGGTCGGAAACGACGGTCCTGGTGGACCGGCTCGCCAGATCCGCCCTGGAGCCAGCGAGTTATGAATATCGTGGTAGTTATGGAGGGCCAGACCCAGCTGCTTCAGATTATTCGTGCACTGCGCTCGCCGTGCCGCTTCCCGGGCCGATTGCACGGCTGGCAGTAACAGGGCGATCAGGACCCCGATAATGGCAATGACGACGAGCAATTCAATCAGCGTAAAGCCGCCGCGAGATCGTCGCATGGACGCGACCTCCTCATCGAGAACGGTGAGACAATGACCGATCGGAACGTTGGGGAACCCCAAGGGGAGACAGGCAAAGCACTCAAGTTAGAACAAACTGATGCTTCCCATCTTCATCCTAGTCGAGTTCGAACCCGAAAGCGAGCACGATTCCATGATTTCTACGAAGATCGCATGGAGCTACTTGGCGTTCGAGGTCCGCGTTGTGGTAAAGAACTTGGCCATCCCAGTCGAACAGAGTCAAGAACTCTTGGGGAAGTGATGTCAAGAATCATCAGTACGTCACACCCCGGCGTCTCCGTGACGGATCGTCGGGAGGATACAGGTCATCGTGCAAGAGGGCTCCCCCATGACAACTGACGGTTCCAGGGCGATTGTACTGCTGAGCGGTGGACTCGATTCCACAACCGTGCTGGCCGAATGTCTGTCCAGGGGATTCGTTCCCTATGCGTTAACCATCCTATATGGACAGCGCCATCTGATCGAGCAAGAGTCTGCGCGACGCGTCGCCCAAGCGTTCGGTGTGGCAAAACACATCGAAGTCGCACTCGACCTTCGCTCCTTTGGCGGGAGTGCCCTGACCGATCAGATCGAGGTTCCCAAAGATCGGCTCGAAGCCGAATTGTCCGAAGGTATCCCGATCACGTATGTCCCGGCAAGAAACACTGTTTTTCTCTCCCTTGCGCTTGCATGGGCGGAAACAATCGGAGCCTTTGACATCTTCATCGGTGTCAACTGTGTGGATTACTCCGGATACCCAGATTGTCGCCCTGCGTTTCTGACCGCTTTCGAAACACTGGCGCAGCTCGCGACCAAGGCGGGGGTTGAGGAACAGGGGAGATTTCGGATTCACGCTCCGTTGATCACCTTGTCCAAGGATCAGATTATTCGCCGCGGTCTCGAACTCGGGGTCGACTTCAGCCAGACTCACAGCTGTTATGATCCCGACCAACTGGGACACGCGTGCGGCAGATGCGACTCCTGCCGTCTCCGGCTCGATGCCTTCACCCGACTCGGCCTGTCGGACCCCGCTCCCTATCAGCCGTCTGCCTCGCCATAACGTCAAAAGGCTCTCATGCGCGACGCAAGAGAGCCTAGAGGGAAGCGATGATCGTCGAAGATCGAAATCAATCGTAAATCCAGGTGAACCCAGGAGCGATGAGCCGGAACTGACGTTCGCGGACGTCGAATTCATCTCCAGGCGTTGAAAAGTCGATTCGAAGTGTCTTGTACTTCACGTCCGAGTCTTCCGCGTCTGAATCTTCACCATACTGCAAGCCATCGGAAAGGCCGCGAACAAAGATGGAGATCGCATCCGATCGGCCGATGTCCTGGTCGAGAATCCAGAACGCGACACCGTGAACGGCATCATCCACTCCGTCCTTGGTGCTCGGAGGAATCATTCCGGTCACTGATACCGCTCCCAACAAGGGAGCCCCGACGATCGGTGGACGAGTGTGCTCTCGAGCCCTCACAACCTCGACGGCCTGGGGCAGGACCACATCGGGATAACGCTTCCCTTCGTCCGTTTCCAGGAAAAACTGAGGGACGAACATCCGAGGTTTACCACTCCGATTGATCACTCGATAGTAGAGATAGAGCACCGTCCGACGGCCCATTCCCGGAATATCAATCGTTCGGGTTCGCAGAGGCTTGAATGAGAAGTCGAGAACCCAGATCCCTTCCCGAATCCCCGTCTCCGCCGTGGCCAGTCCCGTGTTTGATCCCGACAGCGTTTCTCCGGCTTCAAATTCACCATTGACTTGACCGAGGGTGAGCGTCCCGCGCAATCCTTGATCGTCGTCGGCCAGGATCGTTCCGGTTGCCCCGCTCGCCTGCCCGGTAACTTGCTCGCCGATGGTGAAATTGGCGTTCTGATCGCGGTAGTCAATCTGTGGTGCCTTATCCCGAGGTAAAGGCGTCGCGTCAATGATCGTCTCGTTGACCCGAGCTGCTCGCGGAACCTCGACGGTGGGTAACGTCTGCGAGAGGGAGAACTCGGGAATCGCCGGTGGCCCTTCGTCCTGTGCACCTGCCCGAACACTGACGAACGGGTACCCAAGGGCGAGTCCGCACGCGAACAACCAGGGAACGTGACTTCGCACAGAAGGGACCTCCCGCATCGAGGGATCGGGTGGAAAAGGAACTGAACTTGACCAGGTGGAGAGAGGTAGGTCAATCGAGGTGAGGCTTCTAATTTTAACAACAGAATTGCACTTACGTCAAGCGAACGTCAGACCGAGCCCACAGCCCTCGTCCGACTCGCTTCTCAATCCTCAATTCGTCGAGTTGCCCTTGGTTGGAAGAACTCGCTCGATGCGAGGGTGAAGTCATTATTCAGCCTGGCGAGCACGCTCGCATCGAAGCCGGGAATTCGATTGAGGAATTTCTCGATCAATCTGCCCGACGAACCGTGACCCGACGGCCCTTGATGGTGCTCGATCGAAGGGCCGCAACGACCTCACCAGCAACCTCCTCAGGCACCTCGACAAACGAGAAACGGTCGGCGATCTCGATTGCACCGATCATTCGTCCGCTAATTCCGGCCTCGTTGGCAATCGCTCCCACCAGGTCTCCAGGACGGACGCCAGCCTCTCGACCCGCGCCAATATAGAGACGAGCAACTCCTGAACCGAACCCAACGCTCGACGACTCGGTACGACGAGCCTTCCGAGGTCCATTCTGACCCGTTTTCGTGTTGCGTTTTGGTTCACGAGTCGGTCGTCGATCTCGGTCTCGAGACGGGCGATCCGATCGAGGAGCGACCACCGGAATTTCCTGATCATCGTCTTCGTCGTTCCCCAGCGCATTGTGGGCCAATTTCAGCGCGGCGAGCGTGACCGTCAGAATATCAAACTCCCCAGTCAACGATTCGAGGACCACCCGAAAGCGATCCAGCTCCCCTTCGATCAGGGTTTCCCGGACGGCAGCCACGGTCAGATCGAGTCGTTTCGAGCGGACGTCGGCAACGGTTGGAACCTGGGCCAGCTCGATCTTTCGTTTCGTGGCACGCTCGAAATTCTGGAGCAAACGATGCTCTCTCGGCTCGGCCAGGGTGATTGCCACCCCTTCTCGACCTGCCCGGCCGACCCGGCCGATCCGGTGCACATACGATTCCGCCTCAGTCGGGGGATCATAATTGACGACATGGGAAAGATGTTCGATATCGAGCCCCCGAGCCGCGACATCAGTGGCAATGAGCAGATCGGCGTTTCCTGACCGAAACTTTTTCATCACCCGATCGCGCTGCTCTTGCGACATGCCTCCGTGAAGGGGTTCGGCTCGGTATCCCCGAGCGTTAAGCATTTCCGACAGTTGATCCACCTCGTCGCGTCGTCGGCAGAAGACGATCGCCGAGGTCGGATTTTCAAGATCCAGGACCCGTCCCAACGCGGCAATTTTGTAAGCCCTGGGCACAAGGTAGGCCACTTGCCTGACCTTCGGGATCGCTCCGGCAGGGAGCTTTTCTTTGGCGATGGTGATCTGGACTGGGTCTTTGAGGTGTCGACGTGCGATTGCCGCAATGCGAGGCGGCATAGTCGCCGAACAGAGCACCGTCTGACGATCTTCGGGAGTCTCTCCCAGGATCGCCTCGATGTCATCGGCGAAGCCCATATCGAGCATCTCGTCGGCCTCGTCAAGCACGACCGTCACCACCCCCTGCAAGGGCATTGTCCCCCGCTTGATGTGGTCGAGCGCCCGCCCTGGAGTCGCGACCACCACATCAACACCGCGTTGTAGCGCTCGAAGTTGAGGGCCGTAGGCCTGTCCGCCATAAATCGGCAACACCTCGATGCCAAGCTTCTTGCCATAGCGATGCACGGCCTGAGCCACCTGCATCGCCAGTTCTCGAGTCGGGACAAGGATCAGGCCGGCCGGTTTTCCGCGATCGGCCCCTGCCGCACTTAGGCGTTGCAGCAACGGCAATGCGAAGGCTGCGGTCTTCCCGGTTCCTGTCGCAGCCTGACCAACCAGATTACGACCCTCAATCAATGGCGGGATCGTCTCTCGCTGAATCGGTGTCGGTTCTTCATAGCCAAGTTCGGAGAGCGTCTCCGCGAGGCGGGCGTCAAGACCGAGCGTGTCGAATCCAGGACCCGCGTCGTTGGAGATCGGAGTGGACATCCCAAACAATTCCTCTTGAAGATTTGCGAGTCGAACCGGACTCGATCGTCAGAAGACGGTTCGACGATCAAAACGGATCAGTCTAACAAAGTCTCGCAAACTGTGCGGGGTCGGAACGGGAGAATTCGAGTTCTTCCGAAGCGTCTTCCTCATACTCCCTCTCGGCTCCTGGCCAGCGGAAGGGCACGCTGTCGCAATCTGACGTCAGGACCGCTAGAGTCAGAAATCCCCTCCCTTGCAGTTCCAGACGTTCCGAGTTCAACCCTGAGGCACATCATGAAACGCCGACGGTTTTTCCAGACGACCGCTGCAGGACTCGCGATCTCGGCCGGCGCCGGGTTTACCGAAGCTGCCGCCGCCATGCAAGGCAAGCGAGTCGCCCTGATCGGGACCGGCTGGTACGGCAAGGTTGACCTCTTTCGGTTGCTCCAGGTGGCACCAGTCGAAGTGGTTGCACTCTGTGATGTCGATGCGAAAATGCTTGCCGAGGCGGCCGAAATGACGGCCCAGCGCCAGCAGTCCAGGAAGGTTCCCAGGACGTATGCCGACTATCGCGAGATGCTCGACTCGCATGATCTCGACATCGTCCTGATCGCCACCCCCGACCACTGGCACGCCCTGCCGATGATCGCCGCGGTCGAGCGAGGGGCGGACGTCTATGTGCAAAAACCGATCAGTGTCGATGTGGCCGAAGGAAAGGCCATGCTCGATGCCGCCCGGAAACATGGCCGGGTCGTTCAGGTCGGCACGCAGCGTCGCAGTACTCCGCACCTGATCGAAGCCCGCGATCGCATCCTCCGCGAAGGGTTGCTGGGAACGATCGGGCACGTCGAGGTCTACTGCTACTATCACATGCGGAACCGGTCCCAGGCTCCTGACACCTCCCCTCCCGACCATCTCGACTGGGAAATGTGGACCGGCCCCGCCCCAATGCGACCCTTCAACCCCATCGTCCATCCCCGTGGCTGGCGTGCCTTCAATGAGTACGGCAACGGCATCATGGGCGATATGTGCATTCACATGCTTGATGCCGTCCGCTGGTTGCTCGACCTGGGTTGGCCGAAGCGCATCGCCTCGACCGGAGGCATCTTCATCGATCCCCAGAGCCGCGCCAATATTCCTGATACCCAGGCCGCATCCTTTGAGTTCGACGAGTTCCCGGTTGTCTGGCAGCACCGTTCCTGGGGACATCCCGTCGATCCGGATTACCCCTGGGGAGCGACCATATACGGCGACAAGGGGACCCTAAAGCTCAGCGTTCATCGCTACGACTTCACTCCCCTTCGCAAGGGTCAGCCGATCCACGGCGATGTCGTTTACGAACTCGACGAGTACCCCGAGGATCGAACCGAGAAAGACCTGGAACAGCACGTCGCTCCCGCGGTTCGCCGCCACATGCTCGATTTCCTGTCCGCCATCGAGTCGAGGGGCAAGCCTGTCGCGGACATTGAGCAAGGCCACATCTCCTCGGCTTCGTGCATTCTGGCGAACCTGGCGATGGAACTGGGACGGACCCTGACCTGGGATGCCGAGCGCGGCCAGGTCGTCGGGGACGACGAAGCGAACCGTCGACTCGCCCGCCCCTATCGCGATCCCTGGACCCATCCCGGAACGTCTCTCGTTTGAGGTTCCGCCAACGGCTCGATTCTGATTTCCCCGGCCTCGCCAGAGTATGGCCGGGGAGTTTTTTTTTTTTTCTGTCGGCGTCTCTACCCTCGTCACGACTGGTCGGCTGGAGAACATAACGGAGCTCAATCACCTCGGGAAAAATTCGGGATCGCACTGGTACGACCTGCGGGCGATCTGTTATAGAGTTGCCGTGCCATGGCCTTTGCCGGACCTTCAGGATGAGCGTCTCGACGAGGCAAGATTCCGCTCCCCACCAGGGCACTCACCCACCTCCGAGCGAACCAAGCCATGGACGGCCCCCCTAGTGACAGACTGATGCGTCACCCTTGAGGATGGAACCCAGCGTGCTCGCCACGTTGCGAGCCCGACCGCAACACACCATTGCCAACCGATCTTCTGCCGAGCGGAAGGGTTGTGAACGGATTCGAGCGCGCGAGCCCTCGCGACGCTGCATCTTGCACGGAGGAGAAACTGATGTCCGTCCGCTGGAAACCCCTGATCATTCTCTCAGGGCTCTTCGTCACCGTGGCCCTCGGTGGGCTCGTCGCCTTCGTCCTCGTCTCCGGTCAGTCGAACATTGACGATGTCCTCACACAGGCCCGCTCGGCCCGAGAGGCTGGGAAGTTTGAAGAAGCGGAGATCTATTACCTCCAGGCGAATCAGATCGAATCGCGAAACGCCGAGGTTCACGCCGAGATCGCCGACTTCTACGGTGACTGGCTCGATAAGGCCGACGCCTCCAAACGATCGCACTACCAGGGCCTGAGACTTCGGCACCTGCTCGAAGCCACCAAATTCGACAAGGCGGCGCTCGAACCCCGACAAGCACTCCTGACAGAGAGTCTCAAGGGAGACAACCTCCCGGAACAGATCCACTGGGCGCGACAGGTCATCTCACTGGCTCCCAACGATCCCGATGCCCTGTATCTTCTGGCCATCGAGGCACTTGATGAATCACCGGCCAACATCAAGGAAGCCGACCGACTACTCGAAGCGCTTCAGCGTGTCGCCACGGGCCGTGATCGAACTTTCTGGGTCGAGGCCCGGATCGCCCAGTATTCCAAGAATTCCGCGGAGCTTCAGCGCGTCCTTACCACGGCGCTCGATCGTGAGCCTGATGCATCGGACGACGAAATTGATCAGCTCAGCCGCCTCCGACTCCTCGTTGTGAATCTTGAAACCGCAAGTGGGACCGAGCAACAATCCCACGCGCTCGAGCAGATTCTTTCCCAGAACGAACGTATTCTTTCCCAGGAAGGCCTTCAGGGGACCCGAATCGTCGAGCTTCAGCGTTTAGCCCGACGCGTCCGGGAACAACTTTCGAAGGCCGACAGCGTCTCCGCAGATGAACGCTGGGAGCCACTCGCAGAAGTCATTGACCGAGGCTTCCAGAAGGCGTTGAAGTCAGACGATTTCGTCGGCGTCTGGATTCACCAGGCGTATGCCGAGCACCTGAACCTTCGAGGGCATCGGGTCGCTTGCCTTGACGTCATTGAAAATGCCCTGACCCCCGACGTGATCAAGGACGCCTCACTTCAAGACGAAGTCATGCGGCTTCGAGAAACCGCGATCAAGGCCGCCCTGTCCGACTCCTCTGACGCCGATCGCTTCGAAAAGGCTCGTCCCCACATTGAAGCCCTGATCGCCGGAACTCGTCCCGATTACCAGGGACTCGGTTACTTGTTCCAGGGCGCCATCGATCTCGAACGCTCCGGTTTGACTGGCCCTCAAACAGAAGCGACTGCGGTCGAGTCCTCCCGCCCGCTGACCGACGCTCGAAAACATCTTCGCGAAGCAACCCTCAAGCTTCCGGAGGTCGGCCTGGCCAAGGCACTCTACGGCATTGCTCTTCTGATGTCCGGCGAAACCGCGCTTGGCCGTCAGCATCTCCTCGAAGCCCAACGGATGGGACCGCTCGAAGCGCGTTATCAGATCTGGGCTGCCTGGAGTCTTCTTGAAGCTGGCTATCCGGAGGAATCCGAACGGATCGTCAATCGTGTCGTCGGACTCGCCGACAGCGATCCGAGCCTGACCAAACTCTCCGGGACGATTCAGTTGCTCCAGGGGGAGATCGCCCGCAGCCGCAAGTCTCCCAAAGATCTCGAAGTCGCACGGGCCGCCTACGCGGGCTCGATCGTGGACGGTGACGAGGTCCCCCCCGCCGTTTCGCTCCGCTTGGCCGAACTGACCATTGCCCTCGACGGTCCGGAAGCCGGACTCGCCCAGCTCGACGACATCCGACGGCATGGTGGCAGTACACCTGCCCTCGAAGCCCTGGCGGTCTCCACGCTGGTCGAACTCGATCGGATCGACGACGCGGTCAAGACCCTCGAAGCCGCTCGCGAAGCGGCTCCAGATGATTCCCAGCTTGCCGTACTGCATGCCGCGATCGCCCTGAAGCAGAACCAGGCCGAAAAGGCTGACCAACTTCTCGCCACTTTCCTGGCCGATCATCCCGATGACCTCACTGTGGCCCAGACCCGAGCTCGCATTCTCTCCGGAGTCCTCGATCGTCCCGATGAGGCCCGAACGGTCCTGACCGAGGTCGGGGAGAGGACGGGAGTCACCGCCCCCTTCGTGCAGCTTGCCATGATCGACCTGGCCCAGGGGGACCTGGCCGCTGCGTCGAAGACCGTCGAGATCATTCGCAGTCGATGGCCCGAAGCGTCGGCCGGCGACCTACTTGACGCCCAGATTGCCCTGGCTGAACGCGACTTCAACGCCGCCTCGAAGTATCTCCAGGCCGCCATTGAAAAGGACCCAAGCAACAAGGTCGCTCTCTTCTGGAAAGCCCAACTCGATAGCCGAGGAGGCGCCCCCTCCCGAGCCGCCGAAGACTTCGAGAAGCTCGTCCGTGACGGCACGAGGAAGGAGCTCGGCAACGGCCTCTCACTGGCAACCGCTGCCGAATGGTCCCTGGCCGCCATGGCCATGGAAAACAAGGATTTCGATAAGGCCATTGCTCGCCTTGAATCCATTGTTCAAGGGGACAGCGCAGGGACGATGGAGCGGGCCGCCCGCTGGCAAATTATCGCCGCACGATCGGAAAAAGGGCAGTGGAAAGACGCTCGCAAAGAGCTGATCGCCCTGCTCAACGAACCCGAATCGACCATCGATGAACGCGTCCAGGCCGCCGACTTCTTCCGCCGTAACGGCGAATCGGCAGTGGCCGAGAAGCTCGTCGATCAGGTCCTTGATCGCCAGCCCGGCCATGCCGGTGCCGTGATCATCAAGTCCTACCTGCTCAGCGAGCAAGGCAAGACCCCCGACGCCATTCAGCGCCTTCAGGCTGCGATCGAGCACCAGGAACAGCCTCCTGCCGTCTACCTGATGCTCGCCGCCTTCGCCGGTGAAACCAGGACCCCCGACAACGCCATCGCGGCGATCCGAAAAACTCTCGAACAGGGCCTTGAGGCTCACCCTCAATCGATCGATCTTCTCCGATCCGTCTACGAGGTGATTCGCCAGAACGAAGGCATCGACACCGCCCTTGAATTCGTCGAAGCTCGGACCTCCCTCGATACCGCGGACGACCGCATCCAGCGGCTTCTTGTTGACCTCTACACCCGAGAGGGACGTCTCGACGAGGCCGAATCACTCCTCGAAACGCTGATCGAGCGGCAACCGAAGAACCCCCGACTTGCCGCCGGTTTGATCACGATCGTCAGCACCAAGGCAAGCCAGGCCGCTCGACAGAATCGCCCGCAAGAGGAACAGGACCTCAACGCCCGGGCCTTGAAGCTACTGGGAACGTATCGGACTCAGTTCCCCGATGACCTTCGCTTCCCACAGGCCGAGTGCGAGCTGGCCATCCGGCAGGCCGACTACACGAAAGCCGAGGCCGTCGCCCGAGAAATCGAGGAAATTAACCCCGATTCCCCCATCGGCCCCCTGCTCCGTGCTCAGATCTATCGCGATCAAGGTCTCGAAGAACGAGCCATCCAGGCCTATCGCGATGCCCTCGAAACCAATCCCCTTCGCGATGACATTCGCATGGTCCTCGCGCAGCTCTTGCTCGACCTGGGCCGGACGGATGAGACGCTGGCCGAAGCCGCCCGAATTCTCGACCGGTCTCCAGGACGAGCCGACGCCGTGCTCCTCCAGGCATCCGCGCTGGCCTCCCAGACTGGGACCACCGAGCAGATCGAACGCCGACAGGGTGAGGCCGTCGCCTTGCTCGAACAGGCCATCGAGCAGAATCCAAACTTGACCAAGGCCTACCTCGAACTCGCTCGCATCAATCACCTTCGCGGTCGAGTCGACGAATCGATCGCGACCTTGAACGCTGCCCGGGAGACGCTTCCCAACGATGAGCAAATCCTCTCGGGATTGATCCGCTATCTGGTCGAGCCCCCGGCCGACGGCTCCGCGGCCGGCGAGGCGAACCTCGTCGAGGCCTTGCGGATCGCCGACGAGATCGGCCTGGATAAGGCCTCAGGCACGCTCTCGCTTGCCCTCGCACTCGGTTTTCACCGGGGAGGACGCTCCGACCTGGCCAAACCCTGGGCCGAACGTGCCGTTGCGATCATCAATGAACCTCTGGTTCATCTGACCTACGGGGATATCCTCCTCTCCTTTGCGGAATCTCAGCGAGACGCCGGCTCGTCCCGCCCCCTCTTCGAAGAAGCGGTTACGATGTACGACAAGGTACTCGCCCACGATTCGAAATCCATCGAGGCCGTGAACAACAAAGCCTGGATCTTGCACCGCCATCTCGGCAAGGACCAGGAAGCCCTCGACCTGATCGAGGGATTGCTTAATCGCGTCGAGCGTCGGACCCTTCCCGGTGAGTTCTTTGATACGCTTGGCTCGATCCAGCAAGCCGTCGGCCGGAACAAGGACGCCGAACAGTCCTACACCGAGGGCTTGAAGAAGTCGCCCGATCTTGCCGTCCTGAACTTCCACCTCGGTCGCCTGATCGCGGCCGACCCCGAACGGTCTGCCAGAGCCAACCAGTATTTGACCAGGGCCTGGGATGCCCGTGCCCAGCTTTCGAGCGAAGATGCCTCTGAGCTCGAAACCCTCCTCAATCGCGTAGGGCACTAACAGAACCGCATCCTGACAACCGCGTCAGCCCTATTGCCCCGCGTCCTCGCAATCTCGTAAGACGCGGGGCATTATTATTCCAAACCACTACACGGTGATCTGACGAAGAACCTTGATCATACGCTCCAGTTCCTCTTCATTGTGACTGGCGGAAAGGCTGATGCGCAACCGAGCCGTTCCTCTTGGAACGGTCGGAGGCCGGATTGCAGCGACCAGAAAGCCGGACGCGAACAACTGGGCCGCCATGTTCAGGGTTCGATCCACCTCCCCGAGGATCACCGGGACGATTGGCCCTTCCGAGGGCGGAACCGGAAGGCCAATGGCTTGCAGACGTTCCCGGAAGCTCCTCCCCAGTTGATGAACGCGATCACGTCTCCAGGGTTCCTCCCGGACGATCCGTAACGCCTCCCTCGCCGCTCCTGCTGCCGCGGGAGGCATTGCCGTTGAATACAAGAGCGTCGATGCATGATTGTGGAGATGATCGATCAAGCGACGACTCCCCGCAACGAATCCCCCGACGGATCCGATCCCCTTCGATAAGGTGCCGACGCGGATCGGCACGCGCTCCGCCACCCCAAGCGCCGCACTCGCCCCTCGACCGTCCGGGCCGAAGACGCCCGTGCCATGCGCCTCGTCGACGAGCAGGATCGCTCCTGATCGTTCGGCAATCTCGACCAGTTCTCGAAGCGGGGCGAGATCTCCGTCCATGCTGAAGACCCCATCGGTCGCAATCATCGTCCGTCGGAATCGTCCTCGAACCCGGTCACGTTCAATCAGGTGCTCCAGGCGTTCATGATCCCCATGCGGATACACCCGTACGGTCGCCCCTGACAGTCGAGCGCCCTGGATCAGGCACGAATGGTTGAGCCGATCTCCGTACACGACATCACCCGACCCGACTAGCGATACAATCGTTCCCAGATTGGCGGCGTAGCCGGTCGGGAAGAGTGCGACTGCCTCCGAGTGTTCGAACACGGCCAACTCCTCGGCCAGGGCCTCATGAGGATCCCTCCACCCACAAACGAGCGGTGAGGCTCCCGCCCCCCAACCATACCGGTGGGCGGCATCGATGCCTGCGGCAACGACGCGGGGATCGCTCGCAAGGCCCAGATAATCGTTCGAACTGAGATCGAGGAGCCTCCGACCATCCCGCTCGATCCATCCGGGACTGGCCGCGCCGTACGGTACGATGGACCGTTGCAACCCGAGTCGGGTTCGTTCCTCGGCAACCTCGTCGAGCCAGGCCAGCGGATCGGCGCTCATCGAACCGTCCCTCAATGCGGGAATTGTTCCAGAGGCAATCGTCTAGGCCCCTCCGGCCGTCGTAACACGGCCACGGCCAGATGACCTCCGAAGCCGAGGGAGAGTTTGACCGCGGCCCGGATCTCGCGGAATCGACCATGATTTGGCGTGCCATCCAGATCGCAGCTCGGGTCCGGATCATTGAGATTCATGGTCGGCGGCACGAACTGGTCGCGGATCGACAGACAAGTGATCGCCAGCTCGGCTGCCCCTGCTCCTCCCAGAAGATGACCGATTTGAGCCTTGTTTGCAGAGCAGGATACGGCATCGGCATGCGTGCCGAGTGCCCTTCGAATCGCCTGGCATTCGAGCGGATCATTCACGCGCGTGGCTGTTCCATGAACGTTCACGCTATCGACCTCACTAGGCTCCACCCTCGACCGTTGTAGGGCCTCCACGATCAACGCTGAAAGACGCTTCGGGTCGGGGTCGAGATTGGTGAGATGCCTGGCGTCGGAACCCAGTGCCCCCCCGCCGATCTCCGCATACGGCAAGGCCCCGCGAGCCAGAGCATCATCCTCTCGTTCCAGGACGAGCACTGCCCCCCCCTCCCCGACCAGAAATCCACTCCGGGACCGGTCCCAGGGGCGGATCGCAAACTCGGGTGCTCCCTCGACCCTGGCCATCGCCCCCATCCGCTCGAAGGCTCCCAGCACGAGCGGCTCCAGCGACCGATCCACGGCACCGGCCAGGGCGAGATCACAGGCTCCTTGGCGGATCAGGTCAGCGGCCCGAAGGACCGCGACCACGCCCGTTGCGCACGCAGCAATCGGTGCCAGCCGAGGCCCTCGCAAGTCCAGAGCCTTCCCGATCGCCTGTGATCCGGCATCAGGCCAAGCGTCGGTCCAATCGCCGATCGACTGCTCCAACCCCTTCGAAAGGCAGCGATGCCATCCGACAAGCCGTTGGAGGTCCCCTTTACTCAGGCCGATCACGGTCGCCACTCGGGTCCGATCGCATGGGAAGCTCCCGACACAGGGAAGGCCGGCATCGGCCAGGGCCGCTCGCGCCTCGAGGACGCCGGGCCCCTCGGTCTCCGCTTCCGCCTCGCAGATCGGCACGCCCGCCCAAAACCGACCAGGCCCAGCCTCCAGCTTCAGGACCGTCGCGGCCGAGAGCCCCGATCGAAGACCTTGCCAGCTGGACTCGGTCGTCTGACCCAGTCCCGTACGAAGCCCGATCCCCGTGATGACGACCCGAGGCGATGCCATCCTCGACGACTCTGCCATGACTCGGCCACCGAAACGGCTGGACCCGAGGGTCGGGTCTCAGCGCGGGTCGGCCTCCATCGGCTTGAGCCCGAGTTGATCGAAAAGCAAGCGGTCGGCGTCAACGTCCGGGTTCGGGGTGGTCAGCAACTTCTCCCCGGCAAAAATCGAATTTGCACCGGCCAGGAAGCAGAGGGCCTGCTCCGCGGGACTCATCGACAGCCGACCCGCCGAGAGCCGCACCCGAGCCGTCGGCATCAGGATGCGAGCCGTCGCGATCGCCCGGACCATCGACCAGACATCCAGCTTCGCCTGATCGGCCAGCGGGGTCCCTTCCACCGGCACAAGGGCGTTGATCGGCACCGATTCAGGAGGCTCGGGAAGGTTCGCCAGGGTGTGCAACAAGCTAATCCGATCGTCCTCCGACTCTCCCATCCCAAGAATTCCGCCACAGCAGACCGAGACCCCCGCCTCTCGCACATGCCTGAGCGTCTGAAGCCGATCGGCATAGGTCCGTGTCGTGATGATCTGGTCGTAGTATTCCTCGGACGTGTCGAGGTTATGGTTATACGCGTCGAGTCCGGCCTCTTTCAGCCGCTGAGCCTGATCGGCGTTGAGCATCCCGAGCGTCACGCAGACTTCCAGCCCGCCGAGCCCCTTGATCCGGCGAATCATTTCGAGGACTCGCTCGAAGCGGGGGCCGTCCTTCACTTCGCGCCAGGCGGCCCCCATGCAGAAGCGTGTCGAGCCTTCAGACTTGGCGGCCTCGGCAGCGGCCACCACCGCGTCGACATCCATCAAAGGCTCGGCTTTCACCGGGGCTTCGTAGTGAGCCGACTGCGGGCAATAGCCACAATCCTCCGGACATCCACCGGTCTTGATCGAGAGCAAGCGGCAGACCTGAACTTCTCCGACGTCCTGATGACGCCGATGGACGTCCGAAGCGCGGAGAATCAGTTCCAGCAAGGGTGTTCGGTAGATCGAGGAAACCTCGTCGATCGAATAGCGAGGGGTCGAGGCGGTCAGCATGATTGGGTTCTTCGGCGGGTCAGGCGGAGGACGAGTTGGCCACCCCCATGTTGGGCAGCGGAAACACGCACGAGACAGGACGACCAGCCTGGAATCAACGGCGGGCCGATAGGCTGATTGCGAACATCATGGCAATGCAGCCCGCCCCGGCAGCCAGGTAGCCGAACAGCGGCTTCCCTTCACTCTCCTCACCAGCCGGAGCCAGTCCAGGGTCCTGAGCGTTTACGGTAATCGGGGTCACCAAGCCAAGGGCCATTGCCAGGATCAATCCTCGGGCAACTCGGGTCAACAGGCTCATCGAGAAGGTTCCTTCGAGGTCGAGGCCGATCCGGGACGAGAGCCCCCGGGCGTCATCGGCAACCAGTCATCGAGCGGTCGGACACGCTTTCGAAAGGCGAGACGCGCCATCGCTACCGCTTTCCAGGCAGGGCCTCGAGACCGCAAATGCGTGAGGTAATCATCGAGACCCACCGCCCAGAATCGATAGATTCTCCCCCGGAAGGAAAATCCCCCTTCTCCCGGAGGCAGGCCGAATGTCGGAGGTCGCTCGGCATACACGAATGCCAGCACCGACTGAAATGACGGGCCGAACAACGCCTGCCAGCGTACCAGACCATCGAGGTCGTCGGTCGTCACCCAGTTCTCCCATCGACGACGGCCCAGGGCATTTTTACCGCGCTTGCCTTTGACTTCCACCACCAGGTTCGGGCCCAGACTCGGATAAAGCAGGAAATCCGGTGATTTCAAGCCACCCTCCGGGGCCAGCGATCGTTTGGCCTCATCGATCGCCACACAAGGGACCTTTCGAGCGCGAATGTACGCCTCGAAGGCCGCCTCATAATGGTTGGAACGATCCGCCATCGACGTCGCTACCCTGAGTCGGTGTTCCTTCTGAGCGAACTGAGGCCATCCGGCGAAGACACGTTCACCGAAGCTCGTGGAATCTGACCGTACATCATATCCGGCCTCGACGATTCTCGCGAGACGTCGATCACCGTGATCTTTGGAACTGGGAACGCGATCGGACAATCAGTTTGGCCTTCGAGCTGCCGCGGACACGACGGCAGGATCGCCCCTTTACTCGTCTCGTTGCCGAAGCTCCACGGAACCATCGTCCCGGCCAATGAGGACCCGCCGGGCCATTCCCAGAAAAAAACCCGTTTCGACCACCCCCGGGATGGCCCGAATCCGGTCGTTCAATTCGCTCGGTTCTTCGTCAAGCGCCGAGAGATCGATGTCGATGGTGTAATTTCCGTTATCGGTCGGGACCGGTTGACCTTCCTGCAATCGAAGCTCCGCCTCGAGGCCCAATCGCGACAACTTCCGCTGAACGAGTGGCAAGCCGAACGGAACGACCTCTACAGGAAGCTGCCGACAGTATCCCCGGCCGAGCCGATTGGTCAATTTCTCCTGACCCACCAGGATAATCAGGGTTCGAGAAGACGCCGCCACGATCTTCTCCCGAAGCAAGGCCCCACCGAGCCCCTTGATCAGGTCGAGCTGGGGATCAACCGCATCAGCTCCGTCGAAAGTTGCGTCGATCTCCTCCACATCCCCCAGCCCGAGCAGCGGAACCCCCACTTCTCGCGCGAGAGCCTCGGTCGCCCGGGAAGTGGCGATCCCCCGCACGTCCAATCCCTCACGGACCTGCTGTCCCAGCCGTCGAACGAATTCGGAAGCAGCCTGTCCGGTGCCGAGGCCGATCACCGTACCATCGACGACCAGTTCGAGCGCTTTCTCCGCAATGCTCACAACGACGTTCCTTAATTCTCCGTTGCGATCCTGCACAGAATTGCCGAATCGCGCCGCCCTCATGACCCGTCTTCCTACGATGACAGATGCCGATCCTTCTCGCAAGCGACCCGACGAAGGGATGTTCGCGGACTCGGGATCAACGGTTTGACCGGGCCTCGTGCCGGCGCGACCCTGGAATTGCTACAATCACGGCCCTTTGGTTCCTCAGTGCTCAACCCATCCTTCATCAACGATTGCCCTCAATGAACGCTCCCGCCATCATTTTTGACTTTGGGAATGTGGTCGGCTTCTTCGACTACGCTCGGGCTTGTGAGGCGATCGCCCATCCCCGCGGACTACAAGCCCAGTCGCTCCTTCAGTCCGCCCGCAAGGCTGGGCTCAATGACCTCGTGGCCCAGTTCGAGATCGGTCAACTGACCGCTGAAGCCTTCGCGAGCGCCTGCTGCGACCTGCTCAAACCCCTCAACGTCTTGCCCGACGAATTCATCGCGGCCTGGTCCGATATCTTCTGGCCGAACGAAACCCTCGTCCCCTTGATTGAGCGCCTCCGTCATACCGGCCACCGTCTGATCCTCGGCTCGAATACCAACGACCTGCACGCCTCACGCTTCCGCCGTCAATTCGCCGAAACGCTCACCCACTTCAATCACCTGATCCTCTCGTACGAGATCGGCCATCTGAAGCCGTCGTCCGGGTTCTACCAGGCTTGCGTCCAGGCAGCCGAGACCGAACCGGCTGATTGCATCTTCATTGACGATTTGCCGGAGAATGTTCAGGGAGCCCGCCAGTCGGGTCTGCAGGGAATCTGCTACCGCGATACCCCCAGTCTCGAATTCGAACTGGCTCGCCTCGGTATCACCTCGGCCAACCCAATGCGCTGATCGTTTCCCCTCGCAATCATTTCCTCCACGGTCTCCGTCATGGCGGGTTTCTCGATCAATCGTGTCAAATCCCGATCATCCCGTCCGACCCTCAACCGTTCGAAGCGATCGTGTCCCTGGCGGTTTGACACCGCCGTCCCAGGCCGCACACTCCTAATCGAGCCACGGCCCAACGGAACGTCCAGCCGCTCGGGATTGTTGCGACAAACACACCTTTTGATCCCACCTCGAAAAAATCCCACGGACAGGGACTTGACTCGCCCCGGGGCACGTCGCCATGATTGGGTGAGTGCATTCATGACTTCTCCGTCTCAGCGCTTCGACCGATTCAACTGTCCTGACCCGACCAAAGCCCTTCGAAGCCAGTGGTTGAGGAGGTCGATGACTGAACGAGCGTGGCGCGCGGGGCGGAACCATCTCGCGTCGGGACCCTGGCCGAGTTTGGCCGGGACGTTGGAACACTTTGGGATCTGATCGCACCTTATCTCCGAGCATCCCCCGGGAGAAACTCCCCGTTCGTCGCGGGGCATCGTCGGCACGCAAACCAAATGTCCGGCGGACGAGTGGGGGGGCGGGACCAATTCCAGGAGTCGTTCGATGGGCAGCTTCAAGGGTGACAAGCGCAAGCCAGGCCGGAATCGTCCTCGCTCCCTCAGTGGGCTCGCTCGACGCGACATGAGCCCGGAGCGGTTGGAAGAGCGGACGCTTCTCTCCTCAGGGTTTACGACACCTCAACAGGTCACCGCGGCCGCGTTGAACGGGCCGGTCTTTGGAAACGGTGGGAAACACCTCTCCGAGCTGTTCGAGGCGAGCCGAGTTGGCGGTGACGCCCTGCAGCAGACCATCGCGGCCAAGTCACAGTTCATCACCTTCCGCAACGGCATGGTTGGTGTGGACATCTTCAGCGATCGGTCCATCGGCTTCGATCGTCTCTCGAAGACACTCACCGATCTAGGGATGCAGATCGTCGCGACGGATTCGCGCAATCAGATCGTCGAAGGCTTCCTGCCGTTGAATCAACTCGGCACGGTCTCACAAATGGCGGGCGTCCGAACCATCACGCCAATCTTCACCCCGGCCTTGCGGACCCAAGGCTCTGCATCGAACCAGGCCAACGAGGTGATGCGGGCCGACGTCGCCCGGAGCCAGTTCAATGTTGATGGAAGCGGCGTCACCATCGGGGTGATCTCCGACAGTACCGACCGCTTCCAGGGTGGGTTGGCTGACTCGATCAACTCCGGTGACCTCCCCCCACGAAACCGCATCAACGTTCTGCTCGATGAGCCCGTTGGAGGAAGCAACTCCGACGAAGGCCGGGCGATGATGGAGTTGATCTACGACATCGCTCCGGGAAGCAATTTCGCCTTCCACACCGGCTTCCTCGGTCCCGTTGCATTCGCTGATGGTGTGCGCCGTCTGGCCCGTGAGGCAGGGTCCCAGCTGATTGTCGACGACGTCGGCCTTGCTGGCGAACCCGTCTTCCAGCCAGGTCTGATCGCCCAGGCGATCACTGATGTCACAACAAACGACGAAGTAACCTATTTCAGCGCGGCCGGAAACGATGCCGATCAGGGCATCGAGACTAACTTCCGCGGTGTCAACGCCACCGTCAACGGAGTTGGGGCTGGCCGTTTCCTCGACTTCGATCCCGGCCCGGGTGTCTCCACCACGCTTCAGGTCACCACCACTCAGGCCAATTCCCGAGTGGTCATGTGGTGGGACGATCCCTGGTTCACCGGCGCTGCCGACACCAACCTTGACTTCTTCATCATTAATGCCAACGGTACCGTTGTGGCCTCAGGGGTCAACAACAACATCGGTAGTGCGGCTCCTCAGGAATTCGAGGTCATCCCCGCTGCAGGAACCTACCAACTCGCGATCCGAGTCACCGGCGGCCCCGACCCTTCTCGGGTCCGATTCCAGACCTTCTTCGACAGCCTCACGGTTGACCAGCGGTTCGGCAATGCGGGAGCCACCACCTACCCGACGACCTTCGGTCATCCGGCGCACACGGACGCCATCGGCGTGGGTGCCGTCAACTACTTCGACGCTCCCCCCTTCTCGTCACAGACTCCGACTCCGACGGCAGACTTCTCGTCCCTCGGTCCGGTCCTCTACTTCTTCGATGCGGCCGGCAACCGACTCCCTCAATCGCAACTGCTGCTGAAGCCTGATATTGCCGGCCCTCAGGGCACGAATACGTCCTTCTTCATTCCTGGGCTCGACATCGAGCCTGATGGTTCACCGAACTTCTTCGGCACCTCGGCCGCCGCTCCGAACGTGACCGGCCTTGCGGCCTTGATGAAGGAGCTCAACCCCTCGTCCCGCCCCTCCGACATCCGCCAGGCGTTGGTCAACACGGCCACTCCGGTGAACGGTACCCCGGCTCGGGCGTGGGATAACCGTGGCGGTTTCGGTTTGGTCGACGCCGTGCGATCGATGACGGCAATCGATCAGCTTCGCGTCGTGGCCTCGACTCCGGCCAACGTGGCCGTCCTCGGGTCGGCTCCCACGTTCGTTGAACTCGAATTCTCGAAGCCGATTGATCCGACCTCCGTCCAGGCCTCCGACCTCACTTTCCCCGTCGCTCCGACTGGGGTCTCCATTGCGGTCGGTACCCCGGTTGTAGTGAATCCGATCACAGTTCGGTTCCCGATCACCCTGAATGTCGCCTCACCTAATGTTCAGGTCAACGGCACCTACGTCTTCCGCCTGGCCGATGGTGCGATCCGAGCCCAGGATGGAAGCGAGCTGGTCGGGCTCGACCGAGCCTTCTCCATTAACGACGTGATCGCCCCTCGTGTCACCAACACGCTCCTTCAGGGCCGGATCATTGTCGTTCAGTTCAGCGAGGCGATGCGAGCCTCGACCATCAATAAGAGCACCGTCCAGCTCATCCGAACCGGTGGCAGCGGCCAGTTCAACAATCCCTCGAATGTCGTTGTCACCGACGACCCCCGGGCGATCTTCTTCTACGACGCTCCGAACAACCGGGCCATTTACGATCTCCGAGGCTTGCCGCAAACGGCCATGCCTTCAGACATCTACGCGTTGGTCGTGAGCGACGAGGCTCGCGACGCGACTGGCCTTCGGCTTGATGGGAATTTCAACGGCCAATTCCCGTCTGGCGATGGTGTTGCGGGTGGTTCCTTCGTCCAGAATCTCGGTGGTCGACTGGTCACTGCCCCTCAGATCGTTCAGTTCGGAATGGCCACCACCTCCGACACCGGTCTTCCCGGCGATCGGAACACCAACCAGACGCGACCCTCCTTCGCCGGCTTTGTCTCTGCTCAGTTCCCTGCCACCAACGCCGGTCTTCAGGTCGCCATTCAGTTTATCCAGGATCGACCGGGCGGCTTCGATCTCGACATCGGACCCAATGGCAACGGCTTCGTCGGGACTCCCGATCTGATTGTCACGACCGATGCCTCGGGCTTCTTCACCTTCCAGGCCCCCGAAACCCTCCGCCCTGGGCTCCATCAGGTTCGGATCGTGGTGGTGGGCGAAGTGGAATGGCCGCCCACGGCCGGTAAGGCAAGTCGCTCGGAGCTCTCCTTCCGGGTCGACACCAACGGGCCACTGGTCACGACCAGTTCCATTCCGATGGATTCCCGGATTTCGAACCTCCGCAACATCACGCTGAACTTTGCGGATCCGATCAATCCGACCGACCCGAACGACCCGCTCGCCGTTCCGGTCCAACTCGACGTGCCCGCGCTCGATCCCCGCACCGCCGAGAATCTAGGAAATTACTCGCTCTACAACCTCGGCCCCGACCGTCAACTCGGCACGCCCGACGACATTGATTTCTCCCGTTTTATTCAGAGTGCCACGTTCACCTCGACCACGAATCGGAACGTCTCGACCGACCCCTACACCGCTCGCGTCGATCTGACATTCTCCGATGGGCTTCCGGCAGGGCGTTACGTCCTTGTGGCCCGGACTCAGGAAGCCAACTTCTCGGGCATCCGAGACGCGGCAGGCAACCCGCTCGATAACAACACCGGTCAGACCGGAAATCAGAGCTTCTTCACCTTCTTTGAGCTGCAACCCGAAGCGACCTTTATCAGCAGCTTCAAAGCCTTCAGCCCCTCTCCGGTCCCTGGGACAACGGTTGAGAGCGGCCCCAGAGCCTTCTACGAGGTTCCAGTCCCCGGCTTCACGCCTCGGGCCGAAGCGCCTCCGACCATGTTCCACATCGATTTCTCCAACACTCTGGAGGATCGCGACTACACCAACGCCATCCAGTTGATTCGATCGGCCGATTCGGCCCTGGACGATGCCGACGGCGACTTCGGCCTGAACGGGGTGACAGGGTTTACAACCGTTTCCGGCCTCACGGTCCAGTTGACCAACTCAGTTCCGGGTGCCACCTTCGGCCAGCCGGGCTTCAGAAACCGCCTAGTCGTGCAATTGCCTCAGGGACAACCCCTTGAGCCCGACTACTACCGCATCGTCCTGCCGAACTCGGGTGCAGAAATCATCCGAGACGTCTTCGGCAACCATGCGGACCTCGAATTCCTCGGCAATCAGAAGCCCGCGGGCAGCGACTTCGAAGTTTTCATGCCCGATGGAACCTACCGAGACGGCCTCACCGGCGACGGTGTCGGCGGCGGTACGTTCGTCACCGGGTTTGCCGTCGTTCCTGGCC
The DNA here is from genome assembly GCF_012958305.1 of Tautonia rosea. Taxonomy (NCBI): domain Bacteria; kingdom Pseudomonadati; phylum Planctomycetota; class Planctomycetia; order Isosphaerales; family Isosphaeraceae; genus Tautonia; species Tautonia rosea. The sequence goes on from NZ_JABBYO010000019.1 coordinate 47,347, forward strand.
AGCGACTGGGCTCCGATGGTCGGGTCCGCGGGAATATCATCTACACCCGCCCTGACTATCAGGACGATCCGTTCCTCTCGACCGATGATCCCGATGGCAGCATGCAGCGGCCCTTCGCCACGCTGCTGCCGGAAGCCCGGCCAACGGCTGCGAACGGGGGCGACCTGAACTCGTCGGCCAACTTCGGCACCGGCTTCAACCCCTTGCTCGACCGCAACGGCAATGGTCGCTTCGACCGCTCCGCCTTCTTCGAGGCTGAGCAGAATCGCTCGGAAGGCCCGGTCGTCATCGTGGCTCTCCCTGGCATTCCGCGGCCTGGCACCGGTAACTTCCAGACCGTTCAGGAAACGTTTGTGATTGCTCCTCCGGCCGGGATCGACCCGACTATTCCGGAGGGGGATGCCAGCGGCTCCGTGCCGGAAATGACCACCCTGGTCTTCAATCCCGGCTCGGCGCTGAAGATGTTCAACGCCTCGCTCTTTGTCCAGAATCAGGGATCGGCCCTGCAAATTCGAGGCGGGACGAATCCGGGTGAGACGGTCTTCATCACCTCGTACCTGGACGACTCGATCGGTGGCGACACCAATCGCGACCGGACCAATACGACTCCTCGCGGCGGAGACTGGGGCGGCATCGTCTTCCGGAACTACGACGACGTCTCCAACGGGCGAGCCGGCTTGCCCGCCCAGTTCCCGGTCGACGGCAAGCTCGGACTCTCGGGCGCCTCGGATGTAATGTCCCTGATCAACCAGGCGAACATCCGCTTCGGTGGTGGTGCCGTCCCGCAGACGATCGGAACGCGGTACGACACGATCACTCTGTTCAACAGTCGTCCGACGATTACCAACACGACCGTCTCCGAAAGTATGGGAGCCGGCGGATCGCAGGCCGCCATCTCGGCCGACCTCGACTCGCTCCGGGAAGACACCATCGCCCGCGGTCCCCTCGTCCGCCGCGTCGAGTTCGTGGACAACTCGATCAATGGACTCTTGATTCGGCCCGCTCTGGGAACAGTCCAAGCCCAGGAGACCGACGCTCAGTTCTTCCCGAACAATCCGTCGAGCCAGGGCGGTGTCCGGAATTTCGTCATCGACGATCCGATCTCTTACGTCCTCAACTCTCAGCTCATCATCGGCCAACGGCTGAACACCATCACCGGAGGCACCTCGGGTGGGATCGGAAGCCGGCTGTATGTCCAGCCGGGCATGATGGTCAAGTCGAGCCCTGGTTCCTCGATCGCGGTGGCCAGCACCAGCGCGAGCCTCAACATCGGCGACCGGACCTACATCACCCAGTTCGATGCGAACCCGAGCTTCGGGCCGAACAGCGCGAACTTCAGGCCAAGCAATCGGGGTGACGCCAAGCCGCTGTTCACTACGCTCTTCGACGACGCGGCGGAGACCTTCTTCTTCGACCCGACCACCGGCGTTCGACGAACGATCGTCCCGGCCAACGCCACCGACGGGAACTCGAACAACCCGCAACCTTCTCCGGGCAACATTAGCCCGTCGCTCCGTTGGGGAAGCATCTCCGTGACTCCGGGAGCCCGAGCGGTCATCGACGAGGCCGAATTCCGCTACGGTGGCGGCCGGATCGTTGTCCCCGGCGGCGGCCTGGGGAACCGTCAGGTGCTGAACCTCTCCGGATTCGGAGCCGGTGCCTTCGTCTCGGTGACGAACAACGACTTCTTCGACAACTTCGACGTCCCGATCCTCGTATCTCCGAACCAGCTCCTCGCCGCCGATCCGACCCGTCCGTTGCTCTCCGGAAACCCGTTCTTCCGCGGCAACGTCATGGAGCGGAACTCGATCAACGGCCTGGGTGTCAGCACGGGCGGATTCGTCATTCCCCCGGTGAATTTCCAGGGTGACTTCTATGCCGAGTCCGTTCCCTTCAACGGTAATAGCCCGAACCTGACCGTTGACTCGGTCTGGGACGACACCGACATCGTCCACGTCCTCCGAGGCACGGTCATTCTGGCAGGTTGGAACAACAGCGGCTTCGGCTCGAAGCCTCTCCCGAGTGCCACCACCTTCGGGGCAGAACTCCAGCCCGCGGTCTCGCTCACCCTTCAAAGTGCCCTGCCTGACACCTTGCTCCCCAACGGTGAGCGGATCGCCCGCCCTGGCGAGGAACTGGTCGTCAAGCTCTTCAACGACACACCGATCGGCAACCCCGGCCCCGGCGACGCGATCGACCCGGCCCTCAACATGCAGACGGCCAACGTCACGGGGAACCTCTTCGGTGCAGGCTTCAACGTCGGTTACGACGACGGTGCCGACCCGGACGCTCCTAGCCCAACCGTCGATCCCGGCTATGGCAGCCAGATCCGAATCATTGGCATCGGTTCCAACGAGTCGACCGGTCAGCAGCGTGTTCCGGTGGTCATCACCTCGCTGCGGGACAACACGGCCGGCCCGGTCGTCCGCGGCGTCGACCAGTCGAACACCTGGTTCGCCGACTTCCGCGGCCGCAACATCCCCGGCGGTCTCGACACGCCGGCCCCCGGCGACGGCGGCATGATCGCCATCGGTGGCGGCAGCCTCTTCGATTACAACCTCTTCGATTCCCGCAACGGCAGCCTCATCGACAACGCCGACATCCGGTTCCTCCACCGGATCGAGTTCCAGGCTGGCGGCATCGTTGACGCCTTCGACCTGGACGACAGCGACGCCATCGACGCAAACGACCAGCTTCGCACCCAGAAGCTCGGCCTTGATCCGGCCACACAGTTTAATGCTCAGCATGGCTGGACGGTTTCGAACTCCAACCTGTCGAGCTTCCGGGACGCCGGCATCCTCGCTGATCAAGGGTTCGATCTGATCGCCCGAGAGATCACGAACATCGGAGGAACCCTCATCGCCGGTGGACCGAGCCGTATCGCCGGTCTCCGAGGCCAGCCGGTCAACCTGTTCCTGGTCAACAACACGATCGCGAACATGCCGGTCGGGGTTCGGGTCAACGCGACCACGGGCAACAACGACACAGCGCAGTCTCCGACTCAGATCGTGATGCTGCACAACACCTTCTACAACAACGGCGTCGGCTTCCGGGCCGAGGCGCCTGACTATAACGCAGGCCCGCCGTCAAACAGCCTGTCGCACGTCTACTTCTTCGGGATGAACAACATCTTCGATGGCGGGACGATCGGCAATCAGGCTGGAGCCGCGGCGGTTCGGACCACCGGCATGGTCGGCGGCAGCGAGTTGTTGTTCAACGTCTTCAACAACTACGCGACCAACATTGACATCACCAACCCGGCGATCGCTGGCTTCGGATTCCTCGGGAATAACAACCCGATCTTCGGCGACCCGCGGTTCCTCGACCCGCAGAACGGCAACTTCTTCCTCCAGCCCGGCTCGGTCGCGATCGACGCCGCGATCAGCGAAATCGGTCCGTTGGCCATCGGCAACATGCTCCGACCGGTGTCCAATCAGGTCCTCGATGCGAGTGGTGGAATCCGCAACACCACCGGGCGCACGAATGCGTTCGGGAGCCTCGGCAACCCCACGTCGACGCTCGATGTCATCACGCTTCCCGGCACACCGGGCCGTGGATTCGTCGACCAGTTCATCCCGGTCCTGCTCGGAACTCCCGGCTCGTTCCCGGGTCCGGCCTCCAGTGCCGCCACCTTCGCCTTCCGACCGCTTGGGGGCGAACGTGACCTGGAAGGTTTCCTGCGGATCGACGATCCCAACACCCCGAATCTCGGCTTCGGCAGCCGGCCGTACTTCGACATCGGGGCCCGAGAGTTCCGTCGCTTCAACCCGCCAATCATCACGAATCAGGGCGCTCCTGATGTCAACGGAGACGGGGTCGGCGACGGTGTCTTCGCCACGATCATCGACCCGTCGACCAGCAACCCGCAAGACATCAGCATCTACACCCCCGGTGGTGTCGCTGGCGTCAATCAGTCTCCTCAGTCCATCAGCTTCCAGATCAACAAGGATCTGGACCCGCTGACGGTCAACAGCCAGACGATCGTGCTTCAGGCTTCCGGCGGCGACGGCATCTTCGGCAACGCCAACAGCCCGGCCGACCGTACGATTCCGCTCTCAGGCCTGGTGAGCTTTGATCCGACCACCAACCGGATCGTCATCGAGCTGGCCTCGGCCAACCTCTTGCTGTCGAACGACCTCTACCGGATCACGCTCGTCGGCACCGGCGGCAATGTGATTCGCGATCGTCAGGGCAACGCCCTCGATGGCGAGAACATCGCCACGAACGGCCTGCCTGGCCCCCTGCCCTCGGGCGACGGCTTCCCGGGTGGCAACTTCATCCTGCCGTTCACGATCGACACGAGGGCGCCTGAAGTCGTTCCGGGCAGCTTCATGCTCGATCCGACGAACGATCCGACCTTCCCGGTCGGCATCACCAACGTCGACATGCCGACCTTCGTCGGCCGGATCACCGACCTGTTCCCGCCGGTCAACCCGCTGGTCAATCAGACGGTGGTGCTCGACGTCGACAGCAACGGCGACGGCGTCTTCGACCTGGTCGGGATCGGCCAGGCCATCACCGACGCCAACGGCAACTTCGTCATCACGGCCAACCAGGCCCTGCCCGATAGCCCGTTCAACGTCGGTCCCGACGGCATCTTCGGCACCGCCGACGATACCGGCTACAGCCGGGCCCGCGTCCGGGTGACCGACGTCTCCGGAAACGAGTCGGACCCGAACGACCCGAACGCCACCATCCGGTTCGTGCTCGATACGCGATCTCCGGAGATCATCTCGACCACGCCGACCGATGGCTCTCTGGTCAGCAGCGGTGGCTTCCAGGTCTCCTTCACTGCCGACGAGAACCTCCTGCTCTCCAGCCTGACCGCTCCTGGTTCCATCCAGGTGATCGGCGCCGGTCAGGATGGCATCTTCGGCACCGGAGACGACCGAACCGCGGGCGTCGACCTCGGCTCCTTGAACGTTCAGTACCTCGCCACGAGCCCGAGCGGCCCGATCCGGGTGAGCTTCAACGTCACGGGAGCAGATGCCAACGACACCTACCGGGTCACCTTGAACCCCTCGATCACCGACCGGGCCGGAAACCCGATCGAAGGTGGCGGCTTCTCCCTCGACATCGTGGTCTTCACCCCTGGCCAGGAACGCCTCCTCTTTGTCGGCACCCAGACCACGGGCAACCCCACCGGCTCGCGGAACAACCCGTTCCCGACCATCGCCGCCGGTCTGGCTGCGGCCACCGTCGGCGATACCGTGGCGGTCCTGCCCGGGACCTACAACGAGGCGGTGACGCTCAAGTCGCTCGTCCGGCTGGTCTCGGCGGACCTCTCGAGCACCGACTCGAACGTCGTCCCCGGTCGGGCTCAGGCCACCATCATCCGGGCTCCCTTGAATCCGAACGGTCCTGAGGTCTCGGTCATCGGGACCGACCTGATCGGCCTCGGCGGCGCTGTCGACACCGAGCTTCGTGGCTTCGCCATCGTTGCCCCGCTCTCGAACGTCAGCACGGGCCAGATTCAGGAGGATTCAAAGGGCTTGTTGCTGATCAACTCCGGCGGTCAATTCCACCGGAACATCATCATCAACGGTGGTGTCGGGCTCGACATCACCCCTCGATCCTCCGGCTCGAACGCCCGGATCGAAAGCAATGTCTTCGCCGGAAACCGAACCGGCCTGTTCCTCCAGGATGGGGACAACACCGACCCAATCCAGCCGGTCCGGGTGGCGAACAACACCTTCGCCCTCAACAACGGCGGGATGGTGGTCTACGACGCCACCCTGAACACCGGGTCGATTGTGGTTGCCGATGTTGTCAACAACATCTTCTGGCAGAACAACACCCGTACCCCGGGTGCTACCGATACCCACCTGGCGGTCTATCCTCCGGTCGCCCAGGTCCGAGGCAACATGTTCGGCTCAAACCCGAACAACCCGCTGCTCGGTTTCCCGGTGGGTGCCATCAGCACTACCCCGACCGCAGCGGCTGCCTTCAACTACATCGGTGAACCGGCCTTCATCGCGGCCCGAGACCCGAGACCCGGATTCGACGGACCGACAGTGACCCTGCTCGACGGCAACTTCGGTCTGACCCCGTCCTCGGCTGCGATTGACGCGGCCATCGGACAGGCGGCCCCCTCGGCCGACTTCCTCGGACGTCCCCGAGTCGATGTGCCCAATCGCGGCTTCCCCAACCTCGGACCGGCGGATGTCGGAGCTTACGAGTTCCAGCCCTCCAGCCAGGTCATCATCCCTGGGTTCCCGGGAATTCCGGGGTCGCCGACCTCGCCGGTTCCGACCCCACTGCCCCCTGGTTCGGTCCTCTTCGGTGCTCCTCAAGCGGTCACTCCGAGCGAACCGGGCGCCCCGGTGAACGTCGGCCCCAACAACCCCACCATCACGTTCCAGCCCGGAACGGGTGTCGGACGGGCCGCTCAGACCACCGGCTCTCAGCAAGCGACTGCCGGACAGGCTCGCCGCGACCGAGACGCCCTGCGAGGTCTCCTCACCGGCAAACAGACCAAGGCCGCTGAGACCGCTCCTCAAGGCAAGCGTCCCTGGCACGACCTGCTCTCTCTGACTCGCTTCCGTCGCGGAATCTGATCCTGATTCCGATTGACACCCCGTCATCACGCAAGGCGAGCGGCTCCTTTCCGGACCGCTCGCCTTGCGTTTTGCGCTGTCCAGGTGCGTTCTGGAATCGGGACGATTTCCACAATCGGCAGTGACGGATCTTCACTCGCAGTCCAAACTCGGACCACGACCGCCGTCCACCCGATTCCATTGGGATCGCCCGCCAGTCGATCTTCTCGATTGCGTGAGCCCTCTTCCGACCCGATCGTTCACCCACTCGACCGAGTCTGGGGGAACGTCCACGATGAGTGCCCCATGGTCAAACTTCCGAGTTGACACAACGTGGAGCAAGGGCCATCCACGCGGGATGGCCCGTTCGTCCGCAATCCTTCGTCAAGACTTCCCGACGCAACCTTCACCTTCCAGTGCCGGCTTCTTCTCCGTGATCACAGGACACTTCGGTGATTCTTCCGCGTTGAGCGGGGTAAACTCCTTCCACTCGTCAGGCACGTTATCTTCGTGGAAGATCGCCTCGACCGGACATTCCGGCACGCAGGCCTCACAGTCGATGCACTCCTCCGGGTGGATGAACAGCATCTGCGCCCCTTCATAGAAGCAATCGACCGGGCATACCACGACGCAGTCGGTGTACTTGCAGTCGAAGCATGGCTCGCAGACGATATGCGCCACGTTGCGCTCCTTTAAGTTCAGTGGGATTGAGCAAGGCGAAGTGACCGATCGTTCGGCCGAGTCGGTCTCGGAGTCAACACCAATTGTAAAGACTTTTCAAGTCCACTGCACGACAGACAAGGCAGGCGTCCCGGTTTCCCCGTCTCCTTCTCCGCAAGGGATGATCTCTCGGCGTGAATACGTTTGGTCTCCGCAACATCTTGCCTTCGATCGACTCGGAGGGATTTTCAGCGAAAGCCAGGACGCGCATTCAGCTCACGCTCATCAATCGCTTGACGCGCCTTGCGGATTGGCTCTATGTTGAATCATTGACGGAGATTCGGTCACCTCCCGACCGGATCGGTCCTCCTCGTGCCCCGGTCCTCCCGCCTTCGCCTCCGAGGAGCAAGCCCTGTGCGACTTCCCTCGTCATTCCGATTCGGATCGGCCGTTCACACGCTGCTGTTCATCGTCCTCCCGCTGCCGACAGTCACCGCTACCTCGTCCTCATTCCCTTCCCTCTCGATCGAGCCCGCCTCGATCCACCTGACCGACCCGAGCGACCGACAGCAGATCGTCGTCACTGCCCACTGGCCTAACGGTTCGGTGCGTGACGTCACGTCCGAGGCTACGTTCTCCGTCGATGTCGACCGAATGGCTCAGATATCTCCCCCCGGCGTGGTGACCCCAGGTTCAGCCCGCGGCGGGTCGACCCGCCTCGTCGCTCGCTTTGGAGGGTCCTATGCTGAGGCGGTAGTTACCACAGCTTCCAACGATTCCCCTCGGCCGATCAGCTACCGGCACGACGTGGCCGCTGTGCTCTCGAAAGCCGGCTGCAACATGGGGGCATGTCACGGCAATCTCAACGGCAAAGGCGGATTCAAGCTCTCGCTCCGTGGCGATGACCCAGGACTTGACCTGCTGACCATGACCCGAGGGGTCCTTGCCCGTCGGATCGACACCATGGTCCCCGAGTCGAGCCTCATCCTTCTGAAAGCACTTGGTCAGCTTCCCCACGAGGGAGGCCGACGTTTCGGTACCGAGGACATCGAGGCCCACATCCTCCGCTCCTGGATCGCCGGGGGGGCCGACGACGACCTCGGCTCCGTCCCCGAAATAGCTTCGCTTTCCATCTTCCCGAGCGAACGAATCAACGCCTTCCCAGGCTTGAGCCAGCAGGTCATCGTGACCGCCACCTTCGCCGACGGCTCGACCCGCGACGTGACCCGACTGGCGGCCTTCGACGTGGACGACCCAACCGCAGTGTCCGTTTCTCCCTCCGGCCTTGTCCGCCGTAATGGCTCGGGAGAGTCGGTCGTCTCGGCCCGATTCCTTGGCAGGCACGCCGTTTCCCGTCTCGCCTTCCTGCCCGATCATCCCTCCTTCGCCTGGGACGGGCCCGAGGCGAGAACCCCCTTCGATGAGGCCGTCTTCGCCAAGCTCGAAGCCCTCAAGATCCACGCCTCCCCCCCGGCCTCCGATCACGTCTTCCTTCGACGCGCCTACCTCGACGCCATCGGCGTCCTTCCGACCCCCGACGAGGCCCGCGCCTTCCTTGATTCCGACGATCCCGACAAGCGAGCCCACCTCGTCGATGTCCTCCTCGATCGTCCCGAGTTCGCCGACTTCTGGGCCTTGAAGTGGGCCGACCTCCTCCGCAACGAGGAAAAGACGATGGGGCCGAAAGGCGTCTGGGCCTTCCAGCGCTGGCTCCGCGACCAGATCGACGCCGATGTCCCCCTCACCGATTTCGCCGAGGCCCTGCTGACTGGCTCCGGTTCCTCCTGGAGCAATCCGCCGGTGAGCTTTTACCGCACGAACCGCGATCCCGAGACCTGCGCCGAGAGCTTCGGCCAGATCTTCCTCGGCGTTCGCTTGCAATGCGCCCGATGCCACAATCACCCGTTCGACATCTGGACCCAGGACGACTATTACGGCATCGCCGCCGCCTTCGCCAACATCGAACGCAAGGAAGTCAATAACTCCCGGCGCGATCGGCTTAACTCGCACGAGATCAACGGCGACGTCCTCATCCATCTCCGCGGGAAACCCGGGATGACCCACCCGGTCACGCGCGATCGCGTCCCTCCCACCGCCCCCGGAAACATCCTGCTGGAGTTCGCCGACGACAATGACGCCCGCGCCTCCCTCGCCGACTGGCTCACCCGGCACGACGAACAATTCGCCCGGAACATGGCCAACCGCGTCTGGTTCCACATGTTCGGCCGGGGGGTCGTCGACCCAGTCGACGACTTCCGATCCTCCAATCCCCCGAGCAACCCCGCCCTCCTCGACGCCCTCACCAACGCCTTCATCGCCGGCGGCCACCGGGTGAAACCCCTCGTTCGGCAGATCATGACCTCGGAGGTCTACGGGCTCGACTCCATCCCCCGCCCGACCAACGTCGACGACGAAGCCAACTTCACCCGAGCTCGAATCAAGCTTCTTCCCGCCGAGGTCCTGCTCGACGCCATCGCCTCGGCCCTCGACCGACCGGCCGACCTTGAGGGCGTCCCCCCCGGCACCCGAGCCGTCTCCCTCGCCGGGGCCAACACCGGCCCCGAATTCCTCGACGCATTCGGCAAGCCCGACCGTCTGCTCACCTGCGAATGCGAACGATCCGAGGAAACCACCCTCTCCCAGGCGTTTCAACTCATCAACGGCTCATCCGTCCGCTCCATCCTCGAAGATCCCACCAATCGCCTTGGACAACTCCTCGATTCCAACCTCAGCGAACAGGCCATTCTGAACGAACTTTACCTCGCCTCCCTCTGCCGCCCGCCAACTGACGAGGAGTCGTCTGGAGCCCTTAACTACCTCTCCTGCGCACCCGACCCGCGCACCGCCTGGGAAGACATCGCCTGGGCCCTGGTCAATAGCAAGGAATTCTTATTACGACGTTGAGTGATCGACCTCAACGACTCACCTCCCTCCTCGCCCCAGATGACCGGGAGATCGACCCGATGAATCGCGGATGCCCCGACTTCCAGGCCACCAGCCGCCTCTCGCGCCGGAGCCTCCTGCGCGTCGGGAGCCTCGGCCTCGCCGGCCTCTCCCTCCCGAGCGTCCTGCGGGCGGCCTCAGACCCGAGCAAGCCGCATCGCCCGGCGACCGCGAAGAACGTCATCTTCCTCCACCAGTTCGGTGGGCCGAGCCACATCGACACCTTCGACATGAAGCCAGACGCCCCCGAAGGAATCCGAGGCGAGTTCTCCCCCATCGCCTCGGCCGTCCCAGGGGTGAACGTCACCGAGCATCTCCCCCGGTTCGCCCAGGTCATGGACCGGGTCGCGCAGATTCGTTCCGTCCACCACCGGATGAAAAACCACAACTCGGCCAGCTACTACAGCCTGACCGGCCATGCTCCCCCGCTCGACGATATCCGCCTGCGAGACACGCTCGAACTGTTCCCCTCCTACGGCTCCGTCGTCTCCAAGCTCCGCCCAAGCGAGGACCCGGCGGTTCCGTCTTATGTCTCCTATCCGCACGTCTTGCGCGACGGCAGCGTCACCCCCGGCCAGCACGCCAGTTTCCTCGGCAAGCCATATGACCCCTTCTTCATCGGTCAAGACCCCAGCGAGCCTGGCTTCCGCCTCCCCGAGCTGGAACTGCCCGAATCAACCCCGCTCGGCCGCCTCGACGACCGCCGTGGCCTCCTCGAACTGATCGATCGCCAGGCTCAGCTTCTCGAATACGACGCGACCGCCCGAGGGATCGACGAATTCTACAGTCGCGCCCTCTCCATGCTCGCCTCTCCTCGGGTCAAGGGGGCCTTCGATCTCAGTCAGGAGCCCGACGCCCTCCGAGACCGTTACGGCCGCACCACCTACGGCCAGTCATGCCTGCTCGCCCGTCGGCTCGTCGAGACCGGCGTCCGGTTTGTCACCGTCTACTTCTCCCGATCCATCGGCGGCAACGGTTCGAACGGCTGGGACACCCATCAAGACAACTTCAACGATCTCAAAAACCGCTTGCTGCCGATCACCGATCAAACCGTCCCCTTCTTGATCCAGGATCTCGACGATCGCGGGCTGCTTGACGAAACGCTCATCGTCTGGATGGGTGAGTTCGGCCGCGGCCCGAAGATCGGCGACCGCGACGGCAAGGGGCGCAACCACTGGCCCAGCTGCTACACTGTGCTTTTTGCGGGTGGCGGCACCACTGGCGGCGCCGTTTATGGCTCCAGCGACCGCATCGGCGGCTACCCCGCCATCGACCCCGTTCCTCTGGAGAGCATCGCCGCCACCATGTATCATGCCCTCGGCATCGACCCCGAGACCGAGGTCTTCGATCGGCTCAACCGCCCGCTCGCCATCGCCTCCCAACGCCCGATCACCGAGATCTTCGCCTAAGAACAGAGGCAGATTTCAGCCACGGATGGACCACGGAACAACCACGGAGACGTCCCATTTGAGCGGTAGGTCTACCGGAAACTCACGCTCATCCCATTGGCCATCCTGCATCTCTTACCTTCCAGGCCCTTTCACTTTCCTTCTCCCGATCCATGTTCCATCCGTGGCTGAAATTTCCCCTCCTCATTTCATACCTCCTTTACCACCCATGAGCGACCCACCCACCAACATCCGCGCCCATCAGAACGATCAGGCCCTCGAACTCTCCTGGACCGATCTCGGCACCTCTCGGGTTCCGTATCACTTCATCCGAAGTGAGTGTCCCTGCGCCTCTTGCAAGGACGAATGGACCGGCGCCCGCATCCTCGACCCCGCCACCATCCGCCCCGACCTCCGTATCGAGGCCCTCGAACCGATTGGCAGCTACGCCGTCCGGATCGCCTGGAACGACGCCCACTCCTCCGGCCTCTACACCTGGGACCACCTCCGAGACCTGACCCAGCGTCATGCGGGAAACCCCGCTACGCCTTGATCTTTTGTCAGCGTGCTCGGAACACGGCCGGCGAACTCACACGTGGGCCGTTTGCCCCCAAACAACCCTCCTGAGAATCACGGGCCGGAATGACTCCCACCTCCGTCCCCCTTACCATCGCCCTGCCCACCTACAATGGGGCTCGCCACCTCGCCGAGACGCTCCGCTCGATCCTCGATCAATCGGTCGCTGATCCCTTCGACCTCTTGGTCTCCGACGACCGTTCCGAGGATGAGACACTCACGATCATCCGACAACTCGCTGGCGATCGAGCCCGGATCCTCATCAACCCCGAACGTCTCGGCCTCGCCGGCAACTGGAACCGCTGTGCATCCCTCGCAACAACTCCGCTTCTGGCGATCATCCATCAAGACGATCGACTCCTCCCCGGCCATCTTGCCGCACATCTCGCGGCGTTTGCCCAGCATCCCAGACTTGGCATGACCTGTGGCGCGTTTCAGGTCATCGACGCGGCCGGCTCCCCCATCTCCCCTTCGGTCATCGAACGCCCGGACCTCGGCCCGACGGACCGTTTCTTCCCTCCCGGTTCATTCGTTGCCGAGTTGGCCGCGCGAAATCCGGTCCGATGCTCCACGGTCATGCTCCGCGTCGAGGCCCTGAACGACGTCGGCGGCTTTGACCCAGCATATCGCTATGCCGTCGACTGGGACTGCTGGCTCCGGATTGCCCGCTGCTGGTCGGTCGCCTGGCTCGCGACTCCCTCGGTCGCCGTCCGCTGGCATGCCGAGAGTGAAACGCACCGCTTTCATCGCGGGTCGTCCGATCTTGATGAGGTGGCCCAGCTCCTCGACCAGATCCACTCCCACGACGCCGCCGTCCTTCCCCATCCTCGTAATCTGCGCCGGTCCGCCAATCGATCCCTCTCGGCCGCCTACCTCAACCGATCACTCGACGCCCTTCACGCCGGCAACGCCCCCCTGGCCAGCTCGTGCCTCCGTCGCTCCCTCTCCCTGCATCGCCCCATTCTGTTTCGCATCCTTCGCGACCCTCGCCTCGCCTTCCAGATGGCCACACTTGCCATTGCTCCCCACTGGGCCTCACGACAATTCCAGCGACCTGATAAGCCGACAGACTCAGCGGGGTTCTGATCTCTCTGCGAGCGTCAAGGGCCACCATTCTTCCATACCCTCACAATCACGAGTGTATCGAGCGTAATGCACGTATCCCTGAATCCGGGCGGTCCTGGGATCATCCCCCGACACGCCTTTGAACCCTTCTCGAAGAAAACGTGACTACCCTTGTGAGAATTCGCGATCATTTCAGTGGGGAAGCGACTCCATCCTGTAATCGATTCGCCAGGCGGTTCGTACCTTCGACCCCTCCGCTCTTTGGCAATTTGCTCGGCTCTGGCAAACAACATTCGCCTTCGTCTTCGGTCGGTCCCGCTCGTCGCCAAACACACCCAAACCGGATCGAATCGCCAGCGCGAAACGAACCCATCGCTCTGTCTTGAATCCCGGAACGAACCCAACCAATACTCGCGAAGCCCTGAAATTGCAGTGACTTACACTTCAGGATGCCATGCGTTCCAGAGCGTTCCCGGTCACGATCCGAAGCGCGATCTCGCAGGCCGCTTGTCCCTCCGATTCGGGTCTGAAATGGCACGGTGAGCGGGGGATTCTGGCAGCAATGCTGGAGCGGAACCCGTTGCAATCGAAGATCATGCTCGAACTTGGGCTGGCTCGCATCGTAGAATGGTCTGCTCAGGACTGAGGCTTCTCCCCTCGATTCGCGAAATCCGACCCTTGGCGATTGCCGCTCATGGACCTCGTTCAACTTCAACCGATCGCGACCGGACCGAACGAGCCAAACCGGGCCTTGACCCAGTTGCCGGTCCTCGATGATCGAGCGCCTCGACTCCTTCCTCCCCTTCCCGCCACCCGATCGGAGATGGACGCCCGAGGGTGGGATGCCGTCGATGTCGTCTTCGTCACCGGAGACGCCTACGTCGATCACCCGTCCTTCGCGAACGGCATCCTTGCCCGGGTTCTGGAAGCCGCAGGCTACCGCGTCGCCGTGCTGTCTCAGCCCGACTGGAAGAGCGCCGACCCCTGGCGCACGTTCGGCCGCCCTCGCCTGTTCTTCGCCATCAGTGCGGGGAACATGGACAGCATGATCAACCACTACACGGCCAACAAGAAGGTCCGCAACGACGACGCCTATAGCCCTGGAGGCCGCATCGGACTTCGTCCCGACCGCGCGACGTTGCCCTACTGCCAGCGAGCCCGCGAGGCCTTCCCCGGCGTTCCGGTCATTGCCGGCGGGGTCGAGGCCTCCCTGCGACGCCTCGCACATTACGATTATTGGAGCGACACGGTCAAACGCTCCATCCTGCTCGACTCGAAGGCCGATCTAGTGGTCTTCGGCATGGGTGAGCAACCGATCCTGGAGATCGCCCGGCGGCTCGCCTCGGGAGAATCGATCAAGGACCTCCGCGACATGCGAGGCGTGGCCTATGCCCTGGGAGCTAAGGAATTGCCCCCGGCCGACTGCCTCGCGCTCCCGACCTTCGAGGAGGTCAGGTCCGACAAGGTCCAGTTTGCCAGGGCCACCCGGATGATCCACCAGGAAACGAACCCACTCAATGCCCGACGCCTCGTTCAGTATCACGATCGACAGGCGATCGTCTGCAACCCCCCGGCCTTACCCGTTACCGAGGCCGACATGGACCGCATCTACGACCTGCCTTACACCCGTCGGCCACACCCGATGTACGGCGACGAACCGATTCCGGCGTTTGAATCCATCAAGGACTCCGTGACCATCATGCGCGGCTGCTTCGGCGGCTGCACCTTTTGCTCAATCACCGCGCATCAAGGGCGGATCATCCAATCCCGCTCGAAGAATTCGATTCTCAAGGAGTTGCAGGCCATCGGCCAGGACCCCAACTTCAAGGGAGTTGTCTCCGATATCGGCGGCCCGACCGCGAACATGTACCAGATGACCTGCACCCGCCCCGAGGTCGAGGCCGTTTGCAAGCGTCAGTCCTGCGTTCATCCGAAGATTTGCAAGCTGCTCGGCACCGACCACGGCCCCTTGATCGACCTCATGAAAGAGAGCCGCGAAATTCCTGGTATTCGGAAGGTCCTGGTCGCCTCGGGCGTCCGCATGGACCTGGCGCAGCAATCCCCCGAGTACCTTCAAGAACTCGCCGCCCACCACGTCGGCGGCCACCTGAAAGTGGCCCCTGAGCACACTGACCCCGAAGTGTTGAAACGGATGAAGAAGCCGGAGATCAACGATTACGAATCGTTCGACACCGCCTTCCGTGCCGCCAGCCAGCGGGCCGGGAAGACCCAGTACACGGTCCCCTACTTCATTGCCTCGCACCCCGGCAGTGACCTGAAGGCGATGATCAACCTCGCCCTGTTCCTCAAGCGTAACGGCTACAAGCCCGACCAGGTCCAGGATTTCATCCCGGCCCCGTTCGATGTGGCGACCTGCATGTACTACACCGGGCTCGACCCGTTTACCGGCGAGGAAGTCTACATCGCCCGTCACCTCCGTGATCGGAAGCTTCAGCGGGCCTTGCTCCAGTTCTTCAAGCCCGAGAACTACTTTGAGGTCCGCGACGCCCTGCTGAAGGCTGGTCGATCCGACCTGATTGGAGCTGGGTGCGACTGCCTGATCCCCTCTCAGCCTCCAAAGGCCGCCCTTCGAGCCCGCATGGAACGAGCCAACAAGGCCATTGCCGAAGGTCGCTACGTCCACCAGATTGACTCGAAGTCGAAGTCCGATGGACAAGCCTCATTCGCTTCAGATTCAGAAAATTCTCGAAGTGGCAAAGGGCCACGATCAGCCGGCTATCGTCCGGGCCGTTCGGGCGCTCGGAGGCGAAAAGGATGAGGCCTCCTCGACCCGCTCGCAGCCGTCGCTCCGGCCCTTCCTCGACGCGTCCTCCTCGATTCGACCGCGATCAGGCCGAATCTGATGATCCGACGGCCTTGCTCGTTGAGCATGCGGTCTCCGCAGCGGACCTGGCCAGGGAAACCGCCTCAATTGCCTTGCAGGCAGAGTCGGCCGTGTTCGGCGATCACCGGCGGCCCGAGCCGCTCGTCACATCGTCTCTGAAGCGACTCCGAGCCTTTTCCCTGGTCGACCGTCTCTTTGTTTCTCGTTCGATTGATTCGCTCTTCCGCTGGTGGGGTTGGATCGAGCCACTCCGACTTGACCCAATTGAGTCAAGACTTCTGGTCGCCGTATTGCTCGATCGCTCGGAGATTCCCGAAGCGTGTCGCGTCTGGGCCCGCCAGATCGGTGTCGATCCCCGCTGCCTTTCTCCGATCGGCAACGCCCCCAGCTGGGCTCGTCGGGCCGAGGCCTTCCGTCGCCTCGTAGAACAGCCCCGGGCCACCACCGAACCCTGGGCCTTGTTTCCCCGCTGGCTTCGGGACGAACTCCTCGAACCGCCCGGCGGTCAGCCGCTCAAACACCGAGTCGCGGATTTCCTTCAGACACTCCAGCAGCCAAGCCCTCCCTGGATCCGAGTCTACCGAGGTCAGCCCGAGGTCATCTGGAATCAACTCCGGAGCGCCGGCTGTTCTCCTCACGTGCACTCCCAATATCCCGACGCCGCATTGCTCGATCCTGGAACCATCCTTCAATCACTCGAACCTTTTCGACGCGGTGATATCGTCTCGCAAGACCTCTCCTCCCTGGTCGTCATCGCCTCCTGTGATGCGGATCCAGGAGAACGTTGGTGGTACGCAGGCAAACCCCGAGGCGAACGGGCTGTTCTTCTCGCGGATCGAATGTCGGGTAAAGGCACCCTGATCGTCGCCGAACTTGACGCCAGGAACCGCGTAAGAACCGCCCGAATTGCCCAACGAGGCCCGTATTCGAATGTGGCCACGCGCATCTGGGATGGCCGTCACGTCGTCGGAAAGCCGGGGACGTATCATGGGGTATTACTCGAACCTCCCTGTACGGGCATGGGACTCTGGCGCCGAGATCCAGCTCTTCGTTGGCTCATGGATCGGGCTCACCTGAATCAAATGATCGAGCAGCAAGCCGGTCTGCTACGTGCCGTGGCCTCCGGGGTCCGTCCTGCAGGGGTCTTAATTTACGCGGTCCCCTCGCTCGTTCGCTCCGAGACAACGGATCAGGTCGAACGATTCCTCGGACAACATCCCGACTTTCAGCTCGATCCATTCCCCGATCCCATCGATGGAACTCCAACCGATGGAACCTTTGTTCTCTGGCCCGATCGGGCCGATACCGAGGCCTGGTACCTCGCCCGAATGATTCGATCCCCTGACGTGCGTCACAGCCTGGGCGAACGTTTCGTGAAGGAGACTTAATCCCGCACCACTTTAGAGCGAACCACGACCGTTCACCTGTTTTGGCGCAAAGCGATCTCGGAAATGGCTTCCCGCTCATTATCGCGGATCGCCCCGGGAACCCGGTGCACTAGAGGAGACTTGACAGTGTCCAAGGTTTCACTCAATAGTGCCATGAGGTTTACCAGATTCATCATCATCTTCGTAACACGATCTCCGAACCAGGTAGGAACTAACGGAGCTGTCTGATGCCTTTTATCGCTCCTCAAACGCCTCCTGACATCCACTTCCATCAGTTGCTTCGAGAAGCTCGTGATGGATCGACCGAAGCTCGTTGGCTCGTTGTTCAGCTCTTTCGAAAAATGATGCTAACGATCGCAAATGAGGAAGTGAATCAGGCGATTCAGGCACGTGAAGCTCCGTCTGATATCGTCCAAGAGACGATCGTTGAAGCACAGCGAGACCTGGATCGCTTCCACGGAATGACCGAAAGCGAAATGCGCGGGTGGCTCAAAAGGGTTTTAAAACGCAATATCCAGAACCTGCATCTGAAATATCGCACGATCAAGCGTGACCTGAATCGTGAACGCCCAATCGAAGTGAAATCTCAGATGAGTGATCCGAAGATGACCGATCCGGGCCCTTCACCGAGTTCGGTGCTGGATCGTCGGGAACGGCTCCAGGGTATTGATCGAGCCATGAAAACCCTGCCAAAGCACTATCAGCAGGTCATCGAACTGTACTATCGGAAAGGTCTAAGTTTCACCCAAATTGGTGAGATTATGGAGCGAACGGAAGGCGCTGTCCGACAACTTCACGCCCGTTCGCTTCATGAACTCAGCAAGCGAATGAGGTAGGTCAAGGATAAGGATACAGATAATAAAATGCTGAGCGACCTTCGTTGCGAACGTCGCTCAGCAAAGAGTTCGAGAGCTCAGCGATTTGTCATCCCCTCGAAGCGAGCGAGATTGTCAGTTACACTTTCGTCTGGGGATGCGTTGATTCGAGTCGGTGATGGTTGGTAGATGGCAGAAACTGCAGCCTGACGACTTGCCGTTTGCAAAGGCCAGGGAATGCAGCCAAGCACCAGACTCAACACCGCACAGGCACCAACTGCCGCCAGATTGGGCCAGGTGGGTCGAGATCGTTCCGTTGAGCTTGGGGTCTCAGCAGGGGAACCATAATACATGGCTGCGACGATTCGCAAGTAATAATAGGCACCCACGGCCGCATTGATGACACCGATCAACGCCAGAAGACGAAGCGAGGGGATCCCCTGGATCGGCTCTGTATTCCATGCGGAAACGAAGATAAAGAACTTGCCCCAGAATCCCGCAAGCGGTGGAACTCCGGCAAGGCTGAACAGACAGAGTGCCATGGCAAGAGCCAGAAGGGGTCGAGTGCGAGACAGACCGGAAAGGTCATCGATCGTCTCCGCTCGCTCACCAGCAGCTTCAAGAAGGAGGATCACCCCGAAGGCTCCCAGCGTCATCAACGCATAGGCGGCCAGGTAAAAGAGAATCCCTTCGGCCCCTGAATTAGCTCCGAGATTCGAAGGATCTTCGACCGTGGCAAACGCCGCCGCAATACCAATCATCAGATAACCGGCATGGGCAATCGAAGAATAGGCGAACAGGCGCTTGAGGTTGGTCTGGACCAAGGCAACCGTATTGCCGAGCACCAAGGTTGTCGCAGCGATGATCCATGCCAGGAATACCGCACGCTCCGCGAGCATTGGATCACCCACACTGACCACCGAGGTGAGGACGCGGAGCATCGCCACAAAGCCGATACCCTTGGGAATCCAGGCAAGCAGGGCGGTGATGATGGTGGGAGCCCCCTGATAAACGTCGGGAGCATAAAAGTGAAACGGTACTGCGGCGACCCGAAAGCCGAGCCCAGCGGTGATGAACACAACCGCAATGAGTCCGAACGTGACGTTTCCGGAGGTGATGATGCCGTCACCCTCATGCATCAGGAACGCCAACGCTTTGAGATTCGTGACGCCGGTCAACCCATAGAGATAGGCAAATCCGAAGAGCAGTAAGCCTGTTGAGAAGACACTCAAGAAAAAGTACTTCGTCGCAGCTTCTTGAGCCTGTCGATCACGCCTGGGCAAGTAGAGCAAGAGGTAGGTCGGGATCGAGATCAGTTCGAGTCCGACAAAGAGAAAGACCAGCTCATTCGCCGCACTCACCAGCATCGAACCCGCGATAATAAAGAGGATCGCGCCGAAAAACTCGGGGGCTCGATCATCTCCGATTTGGTTTGAACCGAGTGCAAGTAAAATCAGACCCGTTAGGAGAAAGGCTAGTCTCGAATAGAGGGAGAGGGCGTCATTCAGAGCGACCGCTCCGTAAACGAAGTCAGTCGTGTCAAACCGTGCAATTGCGAGCAGGGTTACGAGCGAAGCAACGATTGCTGCGCCTGAGAGTCCAGCCCAGAGAGACCGCCCCCATCGCACGAATGGACCTGCCACCATGATGGTCGCGGCGGAGATCGAGAGAACGATTTCCGGCAGCAAGATCAGGAGTGTCCGCGAGAGTGTTTCCGACTGATCGGGAGTCATTGGGCGATCACCTGCGCCGGTCCGGCGAGAAAGGCTCGAGGCGGCACTGTGTCGCGCTCGGCCGTGACGGTCTGTGTCGAATCAGCGGACCGAGCCACTCCCACCTCAGGGAAACGAGCGACAATTGGCTCGATCGAAGGAGTGATCCGGTCAAAGAACGGTTTGGGATAAACGCCAATCAATACGATGAGGATCAACAATGGTGCCAGCCCGGCGATTTCGTACCACTGCACCGGAGGAACCTGGGGCTGGTGAGAATGCCCGTGGCCGTGCTGCTCTGGCTCTCGAAGCGGACCGAAGACTACACGTTGAAGCATCACGAAGAGATAATAGGCGCCGAGAATGATCCCGAAGCCAGCGAACACCGCAGCGACGGGGAATCGGGCAAAGGTTCCGACGAGAATGGGAAACTCTCCGACGAACCCGTTCAGGCCCGGAACCGCAGCCGAACCGAGTGATGCGAGGATCAAGAAGAAGGCAAGCAAGGGCATCCGGTTCCAGACCCCGCCCATCTGGCTCATCTCTCTCGTGTGGTATCGCTCGTAGAGAATTCCAACACAAGCAAAGAGCGCCCCGGTGGTCAGACCGTGATTGATCATTTGAAGCACGGCACCATCGACACTCACCAAGGTCATCGAGAACAACCCCAGCGCGATGAAACCCATGTGGCTGACCGAGCTGTATGCAACGAGTCGTTTCACGTCAGACTGTGCCAGGGCAGTCAGTGCTCCATAGAGAATCCCGATGACAGCGATTGTGACCAACATGGGGGCGAGGGCAGAGGCTCCCATCGGTGTCATGGCCAGATTGAAACGGAGGAAACCGTAACCGCCAACCTTAAGCAAAACACCCGCGAGCAAGACGGAACCCGCCGTGGGAGCTTCGACGTGAGCCAGTGGCAGCCACGTGTGGAAGGGAAAAAGGGGAACCTTGATGGCAAACCCGGCAAATAGAAGTAAGAAAATCAGAACCTGGGGTTGGAGCAAGAACGTTCCATACCCGTCCGGTCCGACAATCGTTCGGGTGTTGTTCCAATCATCCCAGGGAAGATTCGCCAACCCGGAAGTCAACTCAGGGATGGAGAAAGTCAAAACGTGCTCAGGTGTGTATTTGTAATGAACGACAATCAGTGCAATCACACCGAGCAAGGTCAACAAACTTCCAGCCAGCGTGTACAAGAAAAAGGTGATGGATGCACGTTTTCGTTCCGGTCCACCGAAAAGCCCCACAAGGAAGAACAAGGGGATCAGGGTGAACTCGAAGAAGATGTAGAACAAAACAACATCCAGGCTGGCGAACAGCCCAAGAAGCCCGGTTTCGAGGAATAGGAGCAGTGCGTAATATGTGGGAGAACGATCTACGATGGAGGACCAGGACGAGAAGACCGCTGTAATCATCAGCAACGCGGTGAGGGTAAACAGAGAAAGCCCCAGTCCGTCGAGCCCCATCGCAAACCGGATACCCGACCCGTCTCCGAGGGAAACCCAGGGAAGACCATAATGCCCCTCGCTCGATTGTGTTGAGAACTGAGGGTCTGCTGAGCCGACCTGAAACGCGAAGGTCAGGATGAGCGAGAGGGCGAGCGTGATCAGGGTCGTCACCAGGGCACCCGATCGGGCGACGGTATGGTCAAGCCTGGGCGCGAGTAGCAGCACGAGCCCCCCAAGGAGAGGGAGCAAGACCGTGATTACCAGGAGGGTTGCCATCTCGGATTCCTTCTCACCTCGGATCAATGCGGAGTGCTTGGATCGGATCAAACGAACAGTGTTTGAGGCATCAGCCGACGAACATCAAAAGTATCAGGAGTGCGGCGATCCCCATGGCGGTGACAATCGCATAGGACTGAACCAATCCATTTTGGAGTGGCCGAAGGGCGTCCTGGCCGATGAGTCGAGGCACAAAGGCCACAAACTTCACCAGACCATCAATGACGTAGACATCGAAATATCGACTGATGGTTGCAAGCAGTCTCGTGGGCGCGACGACCAACATGGCATATGCTTCGTCCACATAAAACTTGTTCCACGAAGCATTGGCCAGTGGCCGGATGGAGCTCGAAATTTTGCCAGGGAGCTCGGAAGGTCGAGCATACATGATGATGCTCAGACCGAGACCGATCAGGGCAGCCAACGTTCCTGTGATTGCAGTTGCCCAGTCAAATTTATGCTTGTCATGCTCAAGCAGATCGAATGTCGGGGTTGCCTCAACGTGGTGAGCAAACCAGTGAGTGGTCGGGCCGAAGATGACCCCGACAAGGACGGCACACACGGCAAGAATCATGAGCGGAACAATCATGATGGGCGGTGATTCATGTCCGAAATGTGAGTCGTGACCGTGATGAGGATCCGCACCGTGATGATGACCGTCCTGAGAAACCGGTTCGTGAGAGGAACCCCCGGAAGGATGATGCGTCGTGCCACTGGTTTCAGGACTGCCGTGAGCATGAGGCTCAGTTCGATGAGCACCCATCGCAGATTCGTAGCGAGCGAGTTCAGGAGACTCCGGGGCGGGAGTATCAACGCCAAAGGCTGCTCCACCCGATATGGAAGGTGCATCGTGAGAAGAAAGGGAGGCTGAATGCGGATCGTTGGGGCTGGGCAATTTCTCCGGCCCCCAAAAGGTCATGAAGAAGGCTCGGCCGGTATAGAAAGCAGTCAACAGTGCCGTGAATGTGGCAACCCAGTAGATTCCGAGATAGAGGTTGGCATACTTGACACTCTCATCATGAGACGCAGCACTCAGTGCGGCCAGGATCTCATCCTTGCTCCAGAACCCGGCAAGCGGGAACAGACCACAAAGGGCCAGCGCTCCGATCGCAAAGGTCCAGCAGGTGTAAGGGAGTCGATGGCGAAGCCCACTAAACTGTCTCATGTCGATCACACCGCCCATCGCGTGCATGACCGAACCGGATCCGAGGAAGAGCAAGGCCTTGAAGAACGCGTGCGTGAAGAGGTGGAATACCGCTGCAATCACGGCAAACTGAGCGATATGGCCCACTGCGGCTCCTAAACCCATGAACATAAAGCCGAGCTGACTCACCGTCGAGTAGGCCAGAACACGCTTCAAATCCGTTTGGGTCAGAGCGATCAAGGCGGCGAGAAGTGCAGTTGCACAACCGATGATCGATACGACCACCTGGAGACCGGGTTCCGCGGCAAGCAACAGACTTGATCGAGCCAGCAGATAAACACCTGCCGTGACCATTGTTGCCGCATGGATGAGGGCCGAAACAGGGGTCGGACCTTCCATCGCGTCGGGGAGCCAGACATAAAGCGGAATCTGAGCGCTCTTGGCCGTGGCCGCCCAGAACAGTAGGAGCACAACCCAGAACAGCGCCGACTGTCCAAGAAAGAGCGGAGTGGAGGCAAGCAGATTCCGGGTTTCCAGACTCAGGATGTTCGAATAGCTGAGGTCATGGTTCGGCGCGTAGGTCCAGAGAAGAAACAGGGCGATTGCGAATCCAAGGTCGCCAATCCGGTTGACGAGAAAGGCTTTCTTGGCCGCCTCAGCGGCTTCGGGTTTTGCATACCAGAAACCAATCAGCAAATAACTGCACACCCCAACACCTTCCCAAAAGGCGTATGTGAGCAGAAAATTGCTTGAGAGAACGAGCCCCGTCATCGAAAAGACGAAGAGGCCGAACACGAAAAAGAACCGAGGATAACCCGGATCTCCTGCCATGTAACCTGCGGCAAAGATGGCGACAAGTGACGCAACGAATGTCACCATCCCGAGCATCATGGTCGTAAGACCATCCACTCGGAACTCGATCGGAACCATCAAGGAAGCGTCTCGGAGATTGACCTTAGAGGCTTGGTCTGAATCGATCGACTGATCAATGTTGATCCAGGTGTAGACCTGGGTGACTTCAGACCCATCGGTTCCCAGAAGGATCGTGAGACTGAGCAGGAACGAAAGGGCGATTCCAGCGATGACTGGCAGGTGGTTCCAGCCCTGCAGTCGCCGGCCGCCGACGAAGGCGATGAGCCCGCCCAGAAGGGGCAATAGCGGGATCAGCCAGACGTTGCGGATCAGCGACTCAACCACGACGTTGCTCCCAAGGCTGGCGAGGGTGCGGCGGTTCCACGCCGGACGGTGTCAGGTTCGGATAACTTTCTGGACCAGGCAGGGGGACGTAAGGCTCGGCCTTGTCCGTCTCCAACGATTCGGGCAAGCCGGACTCTCGGAGGCCTTGCCAAAGCGAGATATCGAGTGAGCGATTTCGGTTGAAGAGAACCAAAATCAGGGCGAGGGCCAAGGCGGCTTCACTGGCGGCAACGGTAAGCATCACAATCGTGAAGACCTGCCCTGTCCAGTTCCCGTGGAATCGGCTGAACGCGACAAGGGTCAAGGCGGTGCCCTGGAGCATCATTTCGGCTGAGAGAAACATGACAATCAGGTTTCTTCGGGAAAGAAACCCGAGCATGCCCAGCGACATCAGCACGGCGCCGATGATCAGGTAGTTCGAGAGCTGATCAAAAGAAAATGCGTAGTCCGGCATGGATCAATGGGCCTCACTCGGTTTCTCTCGCTCCGTGAAAATCGAACCAGCTCACGCGTTAGGCAGTTCCGGCAGGGGCTGTCGGGGCATCGGGGGTTGGGTTACCGGAGCGATCGGGGCGAACCGGGGTTCGTGGTGTTGCGATCGCAACGGCACCAATCAGTGCGATGAAGAGAAGCAGGCCAATCACCTCTACGGTCAACAAATGATCAGAGAAAAGCGTGCCGCCTAGCCCAGCCACGTGGGGGGGGCGCTGGCCGAACTCAACGGGCTCGGGAAGTCGGGCAGTTTCCCGAACTGCGGTGGAAGCTACCAGCGCCACGGGATGAGTAGACGGATCCTGCGCGATCAGCTCATTGACCGAAACTAGGGGTGAGGGCGTCTCGGGAGTCACACCGGATCCTGTGGCGATGATTGAAGCGATTAACGCTCCAAGGAGCAAGAGACTTGTGAAGGAGGACGCCAACGGACGACGAGCACTTCGATCGTAAATTGCTTGACCGTGGGATTGAGCAAGCATCAAGACGAACAAGAACGTCACGATGATTGCCCCGGCATAGACAATGACCGTTCCTGCTGCCAGAAACTGTGCTCCCGCGAGCAAAAAAAGCCCCGAACTTGCAAGCACCACGGTTGCAAACCAGAGTGCCGAATAGACGGGGTCGCGAGCGGTGATCATCAAGACTGCGCCGATGAATGAGAGCAGGCTGAACGCATAGAAAAACAAGGTCGGAAGGAGTGGACCCGGTGGAGTCAGGAGCGGCATGATGAGGAGGAGGGCGATCCCAGCCAGGAGCGCTCCCACAGAGGTGATCCGTGTTGTTCTCGAACCGCCGTGACGGTGAGGCAACAGGAGCCACAAGCCAGCCCAGCCGAGTACGACGATCGCCAGGATCCAGCCAAAGTCCCGAGTGTCGAGCAGCGTCACGGATCAGCTCCTGGGGGGGATGCCAGCGGAGGAGGAAGGTCGAGGGCCAGGACCCTCGGGTTCGAGCGGCGAGGTGGGCAAGGCAAGGGTGGCCGGTGGATTACCCGATTGCATCGGCTCAGCGTCCTTGGTCATATCAAAGACTGAGAGAAGCTTGGTCTTGTCGTAGATCATCTCTTCACGGCTGAGGCCGGTCAGGTCGTACAACCCAGTCAGTTCGATGGCATCGACAGGACAGGCTTCCTCGCACATACCGCAATAGATACAACGGAGCTCATCGATCACGAAACTCTCGGGGTATTTCTCACGGTCTTCCCACTCGGGAGGGGCTGTGGCTCCGACAATATCGATACAATGGGCGGGGCAAGCGGTAGCGCAGAGCATGCAGGCAACACACTTAACGCGCCCTTGCTCATCCTTGTTTAAGCGGTGGACGCCACGATAATTCGCCGAGGGAACGTGCTGTTCCTCAGGGTACTGGACGGTAATGGCCTTGCCACCAACCGCCGCGCCGAGGATGTGACGGCCAGTCACAACAAGTCCGCCGAGAATCTGAGGAAGATAGGTTTTCTCAAACAGTGTGAGCTTCGGGGGCTCAAGACGCTTGAGGTTCGGGTCGTCCAGTTTCACGAGAGTCCTCCGGGAGTGAATGAATTCGGGAGTGTCCGCTGCGCTCAGCCGATACCCCGGAAGAGTTGAAGCAAGATCATGGTGACGATGAGATTGAGCAAGGCCAAGGGAATCAGTGCCTTCCAGGCAAGGTTCATAAGTTGATCGTATCGGAATCGCGGCAAGGTCCAGCGAATCCACATGATGAAGACGACCATGAGGAAGACCTTGAAGAAGAGGACGCCGACCTTGATGACCGCCGAAATCCAACCGTTCGAGCCCAGGTCAAAGAACAGGGGATCCCAACCTCCTAGAAAAAGGATGGACATCAGGAAGCTGACGGTGATCACATGCAGGTATTCGCCAAGAAAGAACATGCCGAATTTCATCGCCGAATATTCGGTGTGAAAACCACCAACAAGTTCCTGCTCGGCCTCGGCAAGGTCGAAAGGTAGGCGATTCGTCTCGGCAAAGGCACTAATCAGGAAGATGAGGCAGCCAAGAGGTTGGACCAAAATGCCCCAGGCAGGGATGAATCCCAAGCCATTCTGCTCTTGCCAGGCCATGATCTCGCCCAGGTCGAGAGAGCGAGCCATCATGATCATCCCGAGCACGGAAAGACCAAGCGGGATTTCATAACTGATAATTTGAGCACTGTTCCGCAAACCGCCGAGGAAGGAGTACTTGTTGTTCGAGGCCCAGCCCCCGAGGATCACGGCGTAGACTGCAAGACTACCGATCGCAAAGACATAGAGAATCCCGATGTCAACGTTTGGAGCAATCTGAAATTCGATCGCGTGCCCACTCACCGTGGGAGCATCAGTTCCGACCGGGCCAAATGGCACGACTGCGAACCCGATCGTGGCGGCAACGATGGCGATCGCCGGAGCGAGGATATAGAGCGGTCGATTCACGTACCCGGGGATCACATCCTCTTTCAGCAACATCTTCGCGCCATCCGCGAGCGGCTGAAGCAGACCGAACGGACCAGCCCGGTTCGGGCCGACGCGGTCTTGTGCCCAGGCTGCGATCTTGCGTTCAAGCATAATCATGTACGCCACGGCACCCTGGAAAATGCCAACAATCAGAACGATCTTCACCAGGATGACAAGAAACTGCCAGGTCGCCATAGCCCGATTCTTCCTTCGATTGGCATCACGGATGGAAAGTCAATGCATCGCGTCACGTGTGACGGTCGATCATCGAGCCAGGGTGACCTTACCTCGAGGAGCATGCCAGGGGTCAACATAAAACGCCATGCCTGGAATGGGAGTCTCCTCCTCATCGAGAAGGAGCCCGAATTCAGGGAACTGACCTTCGAGCCGGTTCACGGCCTCGAAACCGGGGACCTTGCTGGCCAATTCAGCCAGAACGTCGCCGGAGGAGACCGGACCACCGCCAGGACGTTCCATCAAAATCGCCAGGAGATCAAGATCAGGCAAGCTGCCGTCACGAGGCGGTAGTGACGCAGACGCATATTGCAAGCGACCTGATGAGTTGACATAGCAGCCAGCTTTTTCGGCAAAGGTCGCCGACGAAAGAATCACATCCGCAAGGCCTGCAAGATCAGTCGGCCATACGTCTTGAACCACCAGGAACTTGGCCGCCTCCCTCAAGGCGATCATTTCCGGGCCTTCGTACACCGGGTCATGACCGCCTCCGGTGATGAACAGTGCGTCGAGCGGTTGAGTGCCCAACTCGACGCGGAACTGTTGAAACGTCTTCACCGAACCCTGGAAATGGGTCAGGATGCGTTCCACACCGTTCCGATTCGGGCACTTTTCGGCATGAATGGTGAAGGGACGAGGAACCACAAAGGAGGTGTCTCCCGTACGCCCGGCTCGCTGATCGGGAGTGAATACCACATTCTCTCCCACAACCGAGTAAGGTCCGAGCACCAGTTGAGCCGATGGATTCAGACCCTTGACGTAAGAGCAAAGGAGATAGGATTCCTCGACGGTTAAGAAGGGGGAAACCACGGCGGCGATCCGGCCCCCTTGAGTCGCAATCTCCTTCAATCGCGTTCGAGCTGTATCGAGTGCGCGGTCCACCGGCGCTTCCTGCAAACTTGCCCCCTCGCGGACAAACATTCCCGGCAGGAGATTGGGATCGTTGGCCGACTTATAACTGTACCGACCCTCGTCACAGATCCAGTAATCGTTGACCTTCGGGTTAAATCTCGCCCTCAAGCGCCAGATTTTCCCGCGGTTCTCCTCAGCGGTGATGTTACAACCGGTAGAGCAACGAGTGCAGACCGATTTATGTTGGTCATTGAACCAGAACCGCTGCCTGTGGAGGAAATCCTTGTCGAGCAGGGCTCCGACCGGGCAAAGGTCGACCACGTTCCCGGCGAGCGGATTGTCAAGCGGGCGATCGGGGAAGGTGGTGATCTCCGCGTGATTGCCGCGACGCTCAACCTGGAGCTCGTTGGTCCCGGTGATCTCTCGGGTGAACCGGACACAACGGGTGCACATAATGCACCGGTCCATGTTCAGCTGAATCTGATCCGAAACGTCCTTGCGAGGATTGATGGTCCGCTCTTCCACAAACCGGTGGACCGACTGACCATGCTTGAAACTGTAATCTTGCAACCCGCACTGCCCTGCCTGGTCACAGACGGGGCAGTCAAGCGGGTGGTTGATCAGGAGATATTCCATGATCATCGACTGATGCGCCTGTACTTCAGGGCTATCGGTGACGATCACGGTCCCATCTTTCGCCGGCGTCTGGCAACCGGGGACCATTTTGGGGATCATCTTGATCTCCCCGGTCTTCGGATCCTTCGCGCCGACCTGGATCTCACACATCCGACAATTGGCCACGACGGAGAGGGCGGGATGCCAACAGTAGTACGGGATCTCGATCCCGAACCGCTGTGCCGCCTGAATGGCGTTCAGCCGCTCGCCCTCGGGCAGCGTGTACTCCGTACCGTTGATGATGATGGTGGCCATCGAAGGTCCTGGGCGTCTGGGAACCGTGCAGAGCGTGAGCGGTCAAATCAGGGAAGAATCGGAGTCGGCGATCAAGCCCCGGGCGACAAACGAGGACTATTCGCAGGGGCTTCCACCAAGGCCAGCGGCACAGGAGAACCAGAGCCAAGCCGAGAAGGCAACGCACCCTGGTAAATCGCCTCCTGAAGCGAAGTCGGTCTCGCATCAGGATGTTGATGCGTACGGATGTACGCTTCAAGTTCGGGCCGGAACTTGGCAAGGGCATTCTTGATCGGCCAGGCAGCTCCATCGGCGAGACCACAGATGGTCGTGCCAGGAGTCAGACCCATGTTGTTTGCCAGTTGACCCATCACCTCGAGATCTTCGAGGCGACCACCACCGGCCTTGATGCGCTTCATGGTCTTGTAGAACCATGTCGTTCCCTCACGGCACGGTGTGCATTGCCCACAGCTTTCGTGAGCAAAGAAACGACAGGTATTGTAGAGCACGTCCATAATGGGCGTATGGTCATCAACGACGGTCACTGCGGCAGTGCCGAGGCCGAGGCAGCCGGTTTTCCGGATCTCCTCAAAATCGAGCGGAACATCCAGTTCGTCCGCACTCAACAGCCCCATGCTGATGCCCCCAGGGACTGCAGCCTTGGCCTTTCGACCTTTCCAGACCCCTCCGCCGTGTTCCTCGATCAGCTGGCGAGTCGTCACGCCGAGGGGAAGTTCCACGCAGACCTGCTTGTTGACATGGCCGGAAATCGTATACAGCTTCGGCCCGTAGCTTTTTGGAGTGCCGATTGACTTGAACCAATCAACCCCTCGCTCGACAATATGAGGAACGCAGCAGAGGGTTTCGATGTTGTTCACCACGGTCGGCTTGCGAAACGCGCCCTCAACCGCCGGAAACGGGGGCTTGATCCGAGGCCATCCCCGCTTTCCTTCAAGACTTTCGATCAAGCCCGTTTCTTCACCGCAGATGTACGCTCCAGCGCCTCGGTGAACGTAAATCTCCAGATCAAAGCCCGATCCGAAGATGTTCTTGCCGAGATAACCAGCCTTCTTCGCCTCCGCGATTGCCTTCTCCATGATTCGAGTGGCGGTGATGTATTCGAAGCGATTGTAGAGGTAAGCGGTGCTCGCCTTGGTGGCAAAGCAGGAGATGATGATCCCCTCGATCATCTGGTGTGGGTCACGCTCCAACAAGTACCGGTTGTTGAACGTCGCCGGCTCGCTCTCATCGCCATTGACGCACATGAACGTCTGCTGGCGGTCTTTGGGGAGAAACGTCCATTTCAGACCAGTTGGGAACCCTGCGCCGCCTCGTCCCCGCAACTCGGAATCCTTGACGAGTTGCACCACCTCATCCGGGGACATGGAGGTCAAGGCCTTGCGAGCGGCCTTGTAACCGCCGCGAGACTCATAGACCTCGAGCGATTGACTGTTCTCAATCTCGAAGTTTCGCGTCAAGACGGGTTCGAAGGATGCCACGGTCGTCACGCTCCCAGATCGTTCGTTTATGGGCGGCCAGTTGAGTGTCGCGAAAGGTCTTTCTGGAACCGACGAGTCGATCAACCCTCGGGTGCAGGAGCACGGGAAGGGTCCCGCACATCCTGAATCATCTCGGCAACCTTCGCTTCGTCGAGTGGTCCGTAAATGCGTCCGTCATCGCACAGTGCGGCCGGGGCATGATCGCAAATCCCAAGGCACTCGGCAAACTCAACAGTCAAGGCCCCGTCCGGGGTCGTTTGCCCAGGACCCTCGACACCCGCCGCCTGACAGGCGACCCCAAGCAATTCGTCTCCCCCCCGGAGCATGCATGAGATGGACCGGCAAAGCCAGAGGCGTTTTTCGCCGATCGGTGCCTGGGGGAAAAAGCCGTAGAAGCTCATCGTGTCATGAACATCTGCCGGTTGAAGATCGAGAATCTCGGCGATCTCTTCCATCGCCCGATAAGGGACACATCGGAGATGCTCGTGGACGATATGCAACGCGGGGAGCGTGACCGCCCGCTTATCGGGATACCGAGGGATGTAGGCGCGGATTTTCTCCCGGATCGACTCGTTGAGCAACGGTGCGGTGCTGGGACTCTCGGCAGCGGGCATCGGCGACTTGGTCCTTCTTCAACGAGGGCGAAGGGCGGAGCGTTGAGTACGATTCCGAAGATTCCTCAGCGATCCAGTTCCGCGGCGATGATACTCAGACTTCCCAGGACCGCGACGACGTCGGCGATCAAGTGATCTTTAATCAGATGCGGGAAGACGGCAAAGTGAATGAACGACGGCGGGCGGGTTCGGGTCCGCCAGGCCACCTGAGAACCATCGGCGACGAGATAGTACCCAAGTTCGCCGTTGGGACTCTCAACAGCGGCATACACTTCATCGCGAGGGCTGTCCGGCCCTCGGTTGGGCATGATCAGCTCAAAATGCTGGATCAACCCTTCCATGCTGTTGTAAGCGGTTCCTTTATCGGGCAAAGGAAACTTCTCAGAAATCGGCACATTGGCCGGCCCGCTGGGCAAGTTTTTCACTGCCTGACGAATGATCTCAAGGCTCTGAACCATTTCTTCCATGCGGACCTGGAAGCGAGCGTAGCAATCCCCTTCCGTGGCGTAAGGCACCTGGAACGTGAAGTCCGGGTAGGCAAGATACGGCTCGTCCTTACGAAGGTCGTACGTTACCCCGCTTGCCCGGGCGATCGGCCCGCTGCACGAGAGGTTAATCGCCATCTCCTTGGTCAAAACGCCTACGCCTCGCATCCGATCAAGAAAGATTCGGTTGCGGAAGAGAAGTTTTTCCATGTCCTTGAGCACCTTGGGAGTCTGTTGCAAGACTCGCTCAATGCGCTGAAGAACCTTGTCGTCGAAGTCATAAAGGACACCACCAACGCGCGTGTAACCCGGATGGAATCGATAGCCCGACATCTGCTCGTAGACGTCGTAAATCATCTCGCGAAGGTTGAACGCGAACAGAAACGCCGTGAAAGCACCGAGGTCGAGGGCAGCAGCCCCGGTGCAAAGCAGGTGGTCGCTGATCCGGGAAAGTTCGCCGATGATCACGCGGATGTACTTGCAACGCGGCGTCAGTTCAATATCAAGCAGTTTCTCGACCGCGTGATGCCAGGCCACCTCGTTCATCGGTGGGCTGATGTAGTTCTTGCGGTCGGCAACGGTCACATACTGATTGAACGTCAGATGCTCGCCGAGTTTCTCGAAGCCCGAGTGTAAATAGCCAATGTGAGGCGTCGCCTTGACAATCCGCTCGCCATCGAGCTCAAGCACGAGACGCAGTGTCGTATGAGTGGCCGGGTGTTGTGGGCCGAAGTTGAGCGTCCAGTGATATTCGTGCTCGCCCGTCCCGACGTTCATGTCGAGGTCGTCTTCGAGCAAATTAACCGGCATTGCTGGACCTCGCGGCTAGGGTAGGAAGCTGGACGGTGCCGGGATCGAAACGCCCGGAAAAGGAATGATTCGGAAACGCGAATCGCTTCGAACGATGTCACAGGTTGCCGTTCTGGCGAAGCTCAGGACTGATCTCGGGTGATCTTCGGGAAGTTGTGTCGCTCACCCCGACCGCGAAGCGGATAATCTTTCCGCAACGGGTAGGAGGTAAACTCATCGGGCATCAGGATGCGACGAAGGTCGGGATGACCATCGAATCGGATCCCGTACATGTCGAAGACTTCACGCTCCATCCAATTCGCCCCTCCCCAGAGCGGCATGACCGAAGGGAGCGTGGGATCCGGGTCATCGACACCTACCTTGATGATGATGCGATCCGAGGTTTCCTGCTTCAGCAAGACGTAGTGAACCTCGAACCGGGAACCCTCCTGGCGATCGGGGTACCCGAGATAGTCGATCCCTCCCAGTTCGGAAAGGAACGTGTAACCGGCGTTGTCCTTCAGGAACGAAAGCACCTCGAAGAGGGCCGAGCGATCGACGAGCACCCGGAGATTGTCTCGAAAGGTCGACGAGCGGATCAAGGACCCGCCGAATCGCTCGGTCAACTGGTCGACAATCGGATGCGAGGTCATCGAGGTCGCTTCGCTCATGAACGGCTCCGAAGATTCAACTCATGGTGCTCAGTGTCGGTCGAGCAAGCGGAAGGTTAGCGGGTTTCGTCAATCCCAAGCAAGGCATCGCCACCGGGAGATCTGTAGCCGAAACGTCCCTCATCGCCTCGCTCGGGAGCGGTGGCAAGGCCAGCAGGAAGATTTCGCTTCTCAGCAAGCATCTTTTCTCGTTCAGCCAGTTCTGGAAGGCCGGTGCCAAAGACCGAACCGCCCGCCTGAATCTTGGCCTGCATGTCCATCAAGGCCCTCAGAATTTGCTCTGGCCGAGGTGGGCAACCAGGGATGTAGACATCGATCGGGATAAAGCGGTCGACCCCTTGCACGACTGCATAGGTGTCGAAAATCCCTCCCGTGCTGGCGCAGGCCCCCATGCTGATCGACCACTTTGGCTCGGGCATCTGCAGCCAGATACGCTGCAAGACCGGAAGCATCTTCATGGCCACCCGGCCGGCAACGATGAGCAGGTCGCACTGACGAGGACTGAACCGCATGACCTCAGCGCCGAAGCGAGAGATATCAAAACGGCTGGCACCGACGGCCATCAATTCGATTCCGCAGCAGGCGGTGGCAAACGGCATGGGCCAGAGGCTGTATTTCCTCGCAGCGCTGACGACCGAGTCGACAGTCGTCATAATGACATTTTCAGGGACCTCAATTCCGCCCTTGGTGGCCGGCATGGCCGCGGCAGGACGATTCGTCAGAACCGGGCGGGATGAAGCCGGAACGGAGCCGCCGTTATTCTGGGTCATCGCCATTCGTAAACCCCCTTCTTCCAGGTGTAGGCGAATCCGGCGACCAGAATTCCGAGGAACGCCAGTACGCCGAAGAAGGCCATTGTCCTTAATTCCAGCGGCACGCCGTACGACGCCCCGAGGGCGGTCGAGGTTTCGTCACGGTGCCACTGGCCAACAGCCCAGGGGTAGAGGAGAAGCAGTTCCACGTCGAAGATGAGGAACTCGATCGCCACGAGATAGTATCGAATATCGAACCGTTGCCGAGCATCGCCAATCGGGTCCATCCCCGACTCGTAGGGCATCTGCTTGACCCGGTTTGAGGGGGTCTTGCGGCGACCGGGGCTCAACAAATAGCTCATGGAGAGCATTCCTACGGCCACGGAAATCCCAACGAGGATCAGCAGAAAGATCGGTGTGAATTCCAGGCCCACTCGTCCACTCCCAGTCGCTTCGGGTGTCTGTTGAGTCGAGGTGACTGCGGCCCGATTGTGAACAGTTTCACAAGAGGTTCGAAAAAAAAGCTCGGTCAAGCCATCTCTCGGATGCTGATCCGAGCGACGCGACCGAACAATTCGACAAGCCGAGGTCAGAAACGTTCGGAGAATCTCCGCAACGTTCCTCAACGCTCGGCATGATTGTAAGGTTCGAGATGCGCCCGTCAAGACGCCAGCGGCCGCTCAGTTTGAGTCGGGGCGAACGATTCCCACCGAGACTGCCTGACGGTTGATGACTCTCGACCACTGGGCGAGGTCTTCGTAGGAGCGAACGGTCCGTGGTAAGCCTTCCGCAGTGCCACCATCGGTCTGGCCGGGAATTCGGGACTGGGCCGCGTCTCGGTCGGTTCGAGGAGCCCTTGAGTCTCGACGAGCGGAGGGGGACATGCCGAGGCTGATCCGACGGCTGAGGTCCTCAAACTGCTTTCGGAGTTCTGCCTTCCGCTCGGGATCGGTTTCCCGCATGGCCTGGAAATACAGTTCCTGCCGAGCCTCTTGCATCCGGGCGAACTGTTCGTCGGCTTCGGCATTGGGTCGATAGACCCGACCGAATTCCGCGTCGTAACGGCGGTAAACGTCGTTCGAGGGTGAGAGGAGATCGAAGTCTGCACTTCGGAACCGTGACGGAGGGGGAGCCGAGTACGTTGGGTTGGTAAACGAGGCGTCCCAGGGAACCCCAATTCCAGGCACACTCCCCATTCCGGGAGGAGTCACCACTCGGGTCCTGCCGGGTCCAAATTGGGTGGCCATGGGAATGGTCGAGGAGCGGAAAGACGCTCGGTACGGATCGAAGGGATCGCCGTTGAATTGTGCCTGGACCGAGGGAGCAATGACGAACACCGCCACCAGCAAGACTCCTCCTGCGGAAAACGTTCCTGTGCACGCTCGATGGGGGCCTCGCATGGCGATGATCCTCGGATTGAATGCCAGCATTAGGGAGTTGAGTGGGTGACGTCGCTCCGTCGCAGACCCTCAACGTGTGATCCGTCTTCGCGCACACCAAGAATTTTAGCATTGAGGGTCCAGGGGTGTCAGCGAATTCCCGAGATTGTTGCCGTGAGATGTGGTTATCCGAGCACAACCAGATTATCCCGATGGATAACTTCATCGTAATCCACACGTCCTCGGAGTTCTTGAATCTGATCGGTACGTAGGCCCTGGATCCCTTGGGTTTCTTCGAGGGAATAATTGCAGAGTCCTCGGGCAAATTCGTGCCCCTGAAGGTCCCGGATTCCGACCACATCTCCTTTCCGAAATTGTCCTTCGAGACCGACGATCCCAATCGCCAGGAGACTACTCCGACCTGATTCGAGGGCCAGCCGAGCGCCGTCATCGACAATGAGGAAGCCCCTCGGACGGGCGGTTAGACCAATCCATCGGCGTCGGGCCTGCTGGGTCGCTCCAGAAGCAGGGATAAGGGTGCCGATCGGGCGACCATAGAGCACTTGATGGATCGCGTCAGAACGCAAACCGGAGGTGATGATCACCGATCCACCGGCTCGGGCCACCAGCCGGGCGGCTTCCAGCTTGCTCCTCATTCCTCCAGAACCGAGAAGGCTTCGTCCGGGTCCCACATGTTCCTGAATGGCTTGATCAAGATCATGAATCACTCGGATCGGCTCGTTCCCACTCCCCGAGGTCACAGTTGCGGCCTGAGAAGGGTCGCACCGCAGAAGCCCATCCACCACGCTCAAAATGACAAGCAAGGGCGCAGAGAGCAGATTGGTCACCAGGGCGGCGAGATAATCGTTATCTCCGAACCGGATCTCATCGACGCTGACCGTGTCGTTCTCATTGATGATCGGGATCGATCCGTATTCGAAGAGGGTGAGCAGGGTATTTCGGACATTCAGGTAACGAGCGCGGTCGTCGAAGTCCGAACGAGTCAAGAGGAGTTGCGCTGCGCTGAAGCCATGCTTTCGGAAAGCCTCGTCATACGCCCGAATCAAGTGCGCCTGCCCTGAGGCTGCAGCCGCCTGAAGGTGGCGAAGGTCGGTCGGCCGTCTTGCGAGCCCGAGGCGACCGATTCCGGCTCCAACGGCTCCCGAACTGACGAGGGCTACACGTTTTCCAGACTGGACGACCTCGGCAATCTGATCCGAGAGATTGGCAATGCGACGTTCATCCAGCGTCCCATTGGGCGCCGCGAGCACACTGGTCCCGACCTTGAGGACCCAGATTGGTGACGAGTGTGCGAGGTCTTCCCGGACCAGGTCCCGCTCCATCCTCATCTCTCCGTCTGGAGCAAGCCGAAGCAAGAAGACGATCCGGCACGATTCGCCGAGTCCAGGCGTCTCCCGCAATTGAGTCTCTCCAGGTGCCCGATTATAATGAAGTTTGCTTCAAGGCCCAGGGCACTCGAAGTCGATGCAATCGTTCTCTTCGATGAGAAGGCAACTGGTTGCTCGCCGGATCTCTCGAACGGCCTATCGCAGGGCTCTCCCCCCCCACCGTAAGACCGGTAGGACCTTCGCGACCATGGGTGAACTTCATCACGAATGCGGCGTGGCTGCCATTGCCCATCTCGACCACGAACACGGCCCACCAGTCGCGCAAACTCCTCGATCACCGGAACACACGGCTCGCCTGATTCCTCGGATGCTGCTCGACATGCAGAATCGGGGACAGCTTGCCGCCGGGATGACCAGTTATCATCCTCGTCGCGACGCGATTCTGGAGACATACAAACAACTCGGCACGGTCGCCGAAGCATTTCGACTCAACCATCGCGCCAAGTTTGAATCAATCATGCGAGGCATGGACGGACCTGCGGCCATTGGCCATGTCCGTTATGCCACTTGCGGCGGAGATCAGCGGAGTCTGGCGCAGCCCTTCGAGCGGGCTCACGGGCGCAAGTCCAAATGGTTTGCCGTGGCCTTCAATGGTCAGCTCACGAATTTCAAGGAATTGAAGGAGGAGCTGCTCGCTCAGGGAGACTATCACCTGAAGCGAGACACGGATACCGAAATCTTGATGCATTCGATCAGCTACGAGTTGCAAAACGAAGGGCCTGAGATCGACTGGGTTGGCGTGTTTACCCGCCTCTCCAAGCGATTCGACGGCGCTTATAACATCGTCTTGCTCTCCGCGACCGGTCAACTCATCGTGGCTCGCGATCCGCTGGGTCTTCGGCCTTTATGTGTGGCCCGCGAGGGCTCGCTCTTTGCGGCGGCAAGCGAGAGCGTGCCCCTCTCGAATCTCGGGTTTACCCGGATCGAGTCCCTCCCCCCGGGGCATCTTGCCGTCGTCGATCGCCACTCCGTTCGGGTCGCGAAATTTGCCGCAACGCCGAGGCGCGCTCACTGCTTCTTCGAGTGGATTTACTTCGCCAACGTCGCCAGCACACTCGACGACTGCTCGGTGTATCTCAGCCGAGCCCGACTCGGCCGCGAACTGGCACGACTGGAAGACGTGCCTCGTGATGCCGAAACCATCGTGGTTCCCGTGCCCGACACGGCCAAAGGGGCCGCCGACGCGATGGGCTTTGAGCTGAACTTACCCTCGGTCGAGGGCTTGATGCGCAATCGTTATCTCGGCCGTACCTTCATCGAAGGAACCGCTGATCGGGAGGCCAAGGTCAGGCTGAAATACACCCCCCTGCCCGAGGTCCTTTCCGGCAAGCGGGTGCTCCTCGTCGAGGACAGCATTGTCCGATCGACGACCATGCGAGCGCTCGTTCATGAGATTCGTCGCCGAGGGGGAGCTCGTGAAATTCATTTGCGAGTCGCTTGCCCTCCGATCATTGCTCCCTGCTTCTACGGCATCGACATGTCCACGAGGGACGAACTGATCGCACCGCAGTATGCCGACCTCCCGGATGGCGGGCTTTCCGAAGAGGCCCAAAATCGTCTGGCCCAGGAACTCGGCGCTGATAGCCTGCGCTATCTTCCGGTCGATGCCATTGCCCGCTCCATTGGCCTCTCGCCGAACCACCTCTGCCTGGCCTGCGTCACTGGGCGCTATCCCACGCCGGCCGGCCAGCAACTCTATGATCTCGAACTCGAAGGGTCTGCCTGCCATCAAAATGGAGCGGGGGGCATTCGAGCCTATGAGACTCCTCGTCGAGTCGAGGGCTCCATTCCTGGCGAACCGTGAGCAGTCCGGCGATCCATTCAGGTTGTCGACCACGAAATGGTGTGCCCGATCACTCGTCCTCGAGTGATCGGGAAGTCGGGGGCTGACGTTCCTGGAAAGACGATCGGCCCCCAGCGCTCCGATTGATCTTCGTTCAGTCGGCCGATCCTGAGTCAAGCGTCCGGCGAGCGTTGGTCCCGGTACCGGCGATGGCTGCACGCATCTCGGTATCGGCCTGAACATTCTTCAGCGAGTAGTAATCGCCGATGCCCAGTTGCCCTCTACGGAAGGCCTCGGCAATCCCCTTGGGCACCTCGGCCTCTGCGGCGACGACCTTAGCCCGATTTTCCTGGACGGCAGCAAGATTCTCTTGCTCTAGCGCGATGGCGGCGGCGCGTCGTTCCTCTGCCTTGGCGCGAGCGACGCGCATGTCCGCTTCTGCCTGATCGGCTTGCAATCGAGCACCGATGTTGTCACCGACGTCGATATCGGCAATATCGATTGAGAGGATCTCGAAGGCTGTGCCCGCGTCTAGCCCCTTCTCCAGCACTCGCTTGGAAATCATATCCGGATTTTCGAGCACGGTCTTGTGTGTCTCGGCCGAGCCGATGGTGGTGACGATCCCCTCTCCCACTCGGGCGATGATCGTTTCCTCGGTGGCACCACCCACCAGGCGGTCGATGTTCGTCCGGACCGTGACACGAGCCTTGGTCTTGAGCTGGATTCCATCCTTGGCGACCGCGTCGACGGTCTGCCTGCCCTTGGCGGGATCAGGGCAGTCGATCACCTTTGGATTGACGCTGGTCTGAATCGCCTCAAGCACGTTTCTTCCGGCCAGATCGATCGCGGCGGCACGCTTGTAGGTCAACGGGATATCGGCCCGCTGCGCGGCGATTAAGGCTCGGATGACATTCATGACATTCCCACCGGCAAGATAATGCGCCTCGAGGTTCTGTCGTGTCACCCCGTCGCGGTCGGTCACCCCTGCCTGAACGGCCATGATCTTCGAGCGAACGATGATGTTGGGATTGACCTTTCGAAACGTCATCCCGATCAATTCGATCAGCCCGATGTTGGCGTTGGTCGTTTTGGACTGGATCCAGAGGTTGAAGTACTTGGCAAACAGGATGAAGGCAAACAAACTGATGATCGAGACAAACAAGACAAGAAACACGAGCAGGACGAAGGTATTGTTCCCATCCTGCTGAGCAATCAAGAGAGCGAACATCGGCGACTTCCTGAGGTTGAGCCCTGGTTGGGACGACCCGACAGCATTGAGAAGACTCTCGCTATAGGGTGTGGACAAATCCCCCATATTTTCAAGATCCTTCTGACCGTCTCACCGAGAACACTATCTACACGTGCACCTTACGATCGACGCAACATTCCGTTCATCAATTGAAGGCCAGATGATGCAGTCAC
The DNA here is from genome assembly GCF_012958305.1 of Tautonia rosea. Classification (NCBI taxonomy): domain Bacteria; kingdom Pseudomonadati; phylum Planctomycetota; class Planctomycetia; order Isosphaerales; family Isosphaeraceae; genus Tautonia; species Tautonia rosea. The sequence goes on from NZ_JABBYO010000019.1 coordinate 87,067, forward strand.
CGGATGCGAGGCAATGTCCCTACCTCCCAAAATCGTGACCTGGATTGGAACGTCCCTGGTCAGCAATCAAGCCGTAATGGCATTCAGTTATTGACCTTACGATCGATACAGGCTAGACTTCACTCAAAGAGCTAGGCCATTCGCCAGAATCGGATAGATGCCATGGTCGAGTCGGATGACCTCCCGTTGGACCTGATTGCCGTCGGGGCTCATCCCGACGATCTTGAAATTGCCTGTGGAGGGACCCTAGCGCGACTCTCCGATCTGGGCTATCGTGTCGGGATGGTTGATCTGACGGATGGGGAACCGACACCCGGTTCTGCCGGCCCTGACATTCGGGCTCGTGAGGCGCAGCGAGCGGCGAAAATTCTGGGCGTCTCGGTTCGGGTCAGCTTGAACCTTCCCAACCGTCGGCTCTTTGATGGATTTGAGCATCGGATCGCCCTGGCAAAAGTGTTTCGACGATACCGGCCTCGGGTGGTACTCGGGTTCGGAGGCAAGACAGTTCTCGCCTCACCCGACCACTATCAGGCCATGCTCATGACCGATGCGGCAGTTTTCTATAGTCGCTTGTCGAAATGGGACGAATATTTCGAAGGTCTGCCGCCGCATACAATCGCCAATCAACTCAGTTTTCCCATTGCCTTGCATCGCCTGGATGCCCCGGATTCTTCCGGGTACATTGTGGCGGATATCGGCGACACCCTCGACCGGAAGCTTGACGCAATCAAGGCGTACGAAACTCAGTTTCCCCCCTCGAAAGCGCGGCTCTTTCAAACCGTCGAAATGATGAATCGCTATTTTGGTTTGACGGCGGGGTTCGAGGCCGGTGAATTGTTCATGCACTATCGATCATTCGGCGTGGAGGATCTGATGCGATGGGCGGCCCCTGCTCCGGCTGAGCATGGAACGAGTCATCGCTCAGGATCATGATCGATCGAAGGCTGGACTGATCGTTGCTGCGTGTTTCTCTCTCGCCTTTCCCTCGCCGCGAGTTCGCAAAGGGAATCCGGTGTCCTTGAAGAACTGGCTGAAGCGACTCTGGCAACCCAACTCCACCCGTGGGCTCTCCTCAACCTCGGGAACTCGCGTGGGAAGTTCCCGAGGCCTCGACCCCTCTGGAACACCACGTCGGCTTCGTCTGCGGATTGGTGTCGTCACCACGACCGGGAATGTTCGCGAACACAACGAAGACAACTTCTATGTTCCCGGGTATGGCACCCTTGCCTCGTGGCCGAAGGGCCTGGATTCAAGTGTCGAAATCGTCCTTCAGCCCGCGGACTCGGAGAGTTCCATTACTCTCGACAATGGGAATGCCCGAACAGGCCAGCACGGCATGACTCGCTCGGACCTTGCAGGCCCGTTCATCGTGGCAGACGGCATGGGAGGGCAACTTGCAGGCGAGCAGGCCAGTCGGATCGCGGTGGAGTTGATCCCCAAGGAACTCTTCTCGAGATGTGATGGTCAGAGTGATCAGGAAGCAATTCGCCAGGCAATCGCCGCGGCAAACCGCGAGATCATTGCTCAGGCTCATGTGGTTCCTGAATGTTCGAACATGGGAACAACGGTCGTTCTTGCTGTCTTCCGGCCTGGACGAGCCCTGGTAACTGGGATTGGTGACTCGCGAGCCTATCGGCTTCGGGGGAAAGCGCTTGATCGGTTGACCCGGGATCACGACCTCGCCTCAGCCCTCATCTCGGCGGGAACCATCCGTCCGGAGGAAGCTCGAAACCACCAGTTTCGTCACGTGCTCTACCTTTATCTTGGAAGTCCCGAGGCTCGAGACGGTCCGGAAGATATCCGGGTTGATGACCTTCTTCCCGGGGATCGTTTTCTTCTGGCCTCCGATGGATTAACGGGCGTCGTGACCGACGAAACGCTGGCCGACATGCTCGGACGGCAGGATGACCCGCACGCGATTGCTCAGCAGATGGTCCGAACAGCCTTGCACAACGAGTCTCGTGATAATGTTACTTGCATGGTCATCACCGTCGAGGCCTTGATCGACGAGACCCAGCAGCAGCCGACCGCCGAGCACGCTGGCTGACCGGACACGTTCGACGCGATTGTGTTGCCCGACCCTCAAGGCTTGCCAGGCGGAAGGGTCGATGTCTCTTTCTTCGACCCGGGTCTTCCCCAAAGGTCCCCTGGCCCATGCTCCGGCTCGACACCTTCGTTCACTGCCTGATCAAGAGCCGCCTGCTCCCGTCTGAGGAGATTGAGCGCCTTCGAAGAGGACTCGCTCCAGGAACCGAGGATGATGCCGTTGCGTTCGCCCGGATGCTCGTCGATCGCGGATTGCTGACCCGATATCAGGCCAACAAACTGCTCAATGGTCGGACCTGGGGCTTCTTCCTGGGTGATTACCGAATTATGAAGCGGCTCGGCGAAGGCGGGATGGGTAAGGTTTACCTCGCTCGCCGGGAACGTGATCATCTCCGGGTCGCCATCAAGGTCCTTCCCCCGAAAAAGGCTCTTGAAGACGAACAGGCCCTGCGACGGTTCTACCGCGAGATGGAGTTGTCGAGGCGAGTTCGTCATCCAAACCTCACCCGCACCCTCGAAGTCGGGTCGGTAGGCGACGCGCACTACATGGTCATGGAGTACGTGCCGGGAGACAGTCTTTACAACCTTGTCCGAGGCATTCATGGTGGTTCCGGTCCGCTTCGATTCGACGAGGCGGCTCGATATTTCGTTCGCGTTCTCTCCGGGTTGCATGCAGCGCATGAGGCGGGGCTCGTTCATCGCGACATCAAGCCCTCAAACCTGATGGTCACGCCCGAAGGAGACGCCAAGATCCTTGACCTTGGGCTGGCCAAGTCGATGGGCGAAGAAGGGGCCTTGACCCACCCGAACGCGGTGGTCGGGACGCTCGATTACGCCAGCCCCGAACAGCTTGCCGACGCCTCTGGAGCCGATAGCCGGAGTGATCTTTACAGTACCGGCTGCACGATCTATTTCGCCCTTGCCGGCCGGCCACCGTTTGAGGGTGGAGATATTGTGAGCAAAATCTTCCGCCACCGGATGGAAGATCCTGATCCCCTTGAAAAACTCTGCCCGGACATCCCTCCCGCCTTTGCCGCCCTGGTCGCCAAGGCCATGGCCAAGCAGCCCGAGGACCGACATCAGTCGGCTCTCGAACTCCGCGCCGATCTGTCGCGTTGGACCGATCCCCGGTCGCTCCAGCAATTGACCTCCGGTTCCAAACGGACCTTTCGCCCTCCTCCTCCCGAGCTGGACGACAACGACTTTCGCCTCGACGGCGATCCCAGTCAATTCTCTGCACTTGGCGCGATCCGAGACCTGGGTGAAGCCGAGATCTCGGCCCCGCTGAGCAAACCTCCCGTCGTTCCTCGAACGGCCGTGATTCTCCGCGATGACGAACTGACCGACGAGGATTCTGACGACTCCGGCTCCTACCCGAATATCCCGGCCATTCCCCTTCCGACCCAGTCCGATGACGATCGTGTGGTCCGGATCACGTTCACCATTCTTGCGATCGTCGTGGTCCTGATCTTGCTCGCGGTCATGATTTCCAACTTCTGATGCATCCGCGGCTGAGGTTCTCGATCTGACCAGAGGCGATCGCAGACTCGCTTCGCAGTTCCGATCCGAGTAAGCTGCCGAGTGATGGCCCTTCGCGTGCCGACCAACTCCGGCGGCGATAGGGGCGACTTCTCGCTGATTCACATCTCGGAGTCCGTCCCCATGTATCACCGATCCGCTCTGCTTCTCACTCTCCTCGCGGTCAATATCGGCGTCAGTGAGGCCCACGGGCAGGAGAACGAACCTGTGCAGATTTATGTGGGAACCTACACGGAATCAGACGATCAGGGGATTAACCTTCTGGAAATGGACCCCGATTCCGGCCAGATCACCTTGAAGGGTGTCGTTGCGACAACCGAAAATCCCTCCTTCCTCGCACTGCATCCGAGCAAACCGCTTCTCTATGCCGTCAATGAAGTCGGCCAGTACGAGGGAGAATCGAGTGGAGCCATCAGCGCCTTCCGCATCGACCCCGAAGCCGGCAAGCTCACCCTGATCAATCAGCAATCCTCCAAGGGTGGCGCCCCTTGCCACATCATTGTCGATTCTGAAGGGAAGAACGTTCTGATCGCCAACTACAGCGGTGGGAATGTGGCGGTATTACCGATTGAGGCAGACGGTTCCCTCGGCGAGGCGAATGCCGTTGCTCATGAAGGTTCCGGTCCCAACCCGAGACGCCAGGAAGGTCCGCACGCCCACTCCATCAACCTCGACGCGACCGAACGCTTCGCCGTGGCCGCCGATCTGGGAATCGACAAGTACCTGGTCTACCGCTTCGATCCCGAATCCCACTCTCTGACCCCCAACGATCCCCCCGCCTCCTCGGTCCAGCCCGGCGCGGGGCCCAGACACTTCGACTTTCATCCCAGCAACCGGATTGCCTTCGGCATCAACGAACTGGATTCGACCGTTACCGCCTTCCGCTTCGATTCCGAGGCTGGAACGCTGACGGAAACGCAAACCGTCACAACCCTTCCCCCAGACTCCGACATCTCGAATTCCACTGCCGACATCCACGTCCACCCTTCCGGCAAGTTCCTGTACGGATCGAACCGCGGTCACAATAGCATTGCCATGTTCCGAATCGACGAGAAGGCTGCCACACTGACACCGATCGGGCATCAATCGACTGGCGGCTCCACCCCGCGCAACTTCGTCATCGACCCAAGCGGACGGTTTCTGCTTGCGGCGAACCAGGCAACGGGCTCAATCGTCGTTTTCCGGATCAATCAGGACGACGGCACCCTGGAACAAACCGAGTTCCAGGTCGAGGTGCCCTCTCCGGTCTGCCTCATGTTCGTGCCCAGAGGTTCCTGAGAGTCGGAGTCCCTGAACCACGCCGCTGATCGCCCCTCGCCAACCGTTTCCCTGATTCAATCAGGGAAACGGTTGGAGCAGGTTCATTGCGACTCCCCATCCCTCAAGAACTCGTGCCTTCCGTCACGTCTCGAACACAGTGAAGCATAATGTCCATCATCCGATTGAGCTGATCATGATGGATGCTCAACGGGGGCATCACGACCAGGACATCGCCGAGCGGCCGAATCAGCAGTCCGAAATCTCTTGCTCGGCGACAGACTCGAGGCCCGACCTGCTGATGCCACGGATACTCGGCCTTTGATTCAGGATCAAGCACCAACTCGATGCCTGCCATCAGGCCTCGCTGGCGAATGTCTCCGACATGCCGAAGCGCATTGAATTCCCGCAATCGCTCCCGCAGCAATTCGACCTTTGGGCCGAGTTGCTCCAAGGTCCGCTCCTCGTCAAAGACCCTGAGCGTCGCCAACGCCGCAGCCGCACCCAGGGGATTGCCGCCGTAAGTATGACCGTGCTGGAACGTCTTCCCCTCGGCTGCAGTAGCATCGAAGGCAGCAAAGACTTCCTCGGTTGTCAAGGTCGCGGCCAAAGGTAGGGTGCCACCGGTAATCCCCTTGGCCAGGCACAGAAAGTCCGGCGTCACGTTTTCCTGATCGCAGGCGAACATCGTCCCGGTGCGGCCAAACCCCACCGCGACCTCATCGGCAATCAGCAGCGTACGGTGTCGTTGGGTGATCTCGCGGAGCCCACGAAGATAGCCCTCTGGATGGACGACGATTCCGGCCGCTCCCTGCACGATCGGTTCGATGACCACCGCGGCGACTTTCCCTGGATACGCTCCGAGCAGGCGGTCGACCTCATCCAGGCAGGCGATCCCGCATTCCGAACGCTCCAGTCCCAACGGACATCGGTAGCAAAACGGAATCGGAGCCCTCAGCACGGGAAAAAGTAAGGGGCGGAACATGGTGTGGAAGCGATCGACACCGCCCAGGCTCACATCTCCGAGCGTATCCCCGTGATAGGCCCCCCCCAGCGCAACGAACATCGAACGATCCGGTTCGGGGGCGGTCGTCTGCCTCCAGTACTGAAAGGCCATCTTCAACGCGACCTCCACGGCGGTCGCTCCGTTATCGGAGTAAAAGACGCGGGTCAGACCTTGGGGAGCCCGTTCGACAAGGCGCCTCGCCAGTTCGATCGCCGTTGGGTGAGTCAGGCCCAGAAGGGTCGAGTGGGCGATAGCGTCGAGCTGCTCCCGGATCGCGTCGTCAATGGTCGGGTGCCGGTGGCCGTGGACGTTGCACCAAAGCGAGCTGACTCCGTCGAGGTAGCGGTTGCCATCGGAATCAATCAGCTCAACCCCGTCTCCGCGCTCGATGATCAAGGGCGACCCTGATGCCCAGTCGGCCTGAGCGGTAAACGGGTGCCAAAGATGCTCGATGTCCCATCGGCGAAGGGTGTCAGAGTCCGGGCGGGAGGTGGGCATGGTGTCGAGCGGGCTGTCTCCCGCGGATTATCCTTTCTTGCGGAACCAGACGGTGGCCCCTGCGCCACAGTCGAGAAAACGACTGGCATCTCCATTGACCAGAGACACTTCAAGCCATCCGGAACTACCAACCAGGCTCACCAAGGTTCCGGGGGGTTGCAGCCCATAGGTCCGGGTCAGCCCGGGGATCCGATGCCCGGCGATCTCGATGTCCCAGTCTTCCGGAGACGTCTCACCCAGCATCTCGACCGGAACGTTCGTGATCAGGTTCCCAAATGAGTCGCTGAAGATCACTTCTCCCACGACCTCGGCACCGTCTCGACGAGGTTCGACGGCCGGAAGTCGTGTGATGCCGTGCCTCGGGGGACCCAGTTCCTGAGGAGGACGACCAAGCAGCAGATGAGCTGCCGCCGGGGCAAGCAGGTCACGTCCATGAAAGGTGTTGGAAACCGGTTCGCGGGCAATTGCCCGGTTTTCCAGCTCGAAGACATCTTGCACGGAGTAGCTGCGGGCGACGTACGTCAGAAACCCATTATCGGGGAGGACGAACCACTGTTCGGCCATCCGGGCGGCGATGAGCCGACGCTGGGTACCCACCCCTGGATCGACTACCCCGAGATGCACCGTTCCCGATGGGAATGTGTCCACCACGCAGGCCAGCACAAAGGCGGCTTCCAGCACATTCTGCGGTCCGATCCGGTGGCTAATATCCACGAGTTGCACATTGGGCACCTGGGAGAGCACAACCCCCTTCATCGCTGCCACATAGGGACCATCGCCGCCAAAGTCGGTGGTGAGTGTCAAGATGGGCGGTCGCATAAACGGTCCCTCTCGGGTTTCAGGGCCGAAGCGTCTCAGCCAGTCGAGGAGGGCGAAGCCGCCTGATGTTGCACCGTAATCCGTGACGAAATTCCCCCCCGAGGAGTGAATTGCCCGATCACCGTCATTCGTCGAGGCTTACAGGCCGCCACCAGATCGTCGAGGATCACGTTGATCGAATTCTCGTAGAAAATGCCTCGATCCCGATACGATTGAAGGTACATCTTTAACGATTTCAACTCGATGCACCGGGCTTCGGGAATGTAATGAATCGTAATGGTTCCGAAGTCTGGCTGTCCGGTCTTGGGACAGACGGCAGTGAACTCCGGGCAAACGATCTCGATCTCGTAATCCCGATCGGGAAACTGGTTCTCGAAGGTCTCCAGCGACATGCTCGGCTCCCAGCAGGACCCCTCGTCAAGGGACGGTCGACGGGCCCTCAATGATCTATCTCGACCACGATCGATATCGCTTCGATTGTACCCAATCTCCCCTGGTCTCGTCCCCCCTTCCCTCCCCGACACCTTGCGACCGATTCGCAAAGATGGATAACGTAGGGAACACGCCACGATCCAGTCGTGAATGACCTCGTCTCCCTCTCCTGAGGTATTGCCGCGTTGGATCCGCCTTGTGAGACTCCTCCCCAAAGACGTTTGTCCTTCCCAAGGATTTCGAGACGTACATCATGACTCGCCCCCCGGAACCGCGGCCTCCTGCCCGATCGGGTAGAGACACAATCACCGCCGCGACGCTCCTTTGCGTCCTCCTTTCGCCGTCGATCAGTTGGGCACAGGGCGTCGAGCGTCGACCCGACTATCGTCCCGCAGCGTTTGCCATTACCGGGGCGACGATCGTCGCCAGCCCCGATCGCACCATCGAGGAAGGAACCGTTGTCCTTCGCGACGGTTTGATCGAGGCCGTCGGACCCACCTCAGAAATTGAAGTCCCCTACGATGCCGAGAGGATCGAGGGAGAGGGGCTCGTTCTTTATTCAGGATTTATTGATCTTTATACAACCATTGGTCAGGACGAGAACGTCCCTCGATCGGCCACCGGCCTCAGTCGGCCGATCCCGCTTCGCGAATTCGCACAGGCGAGCACCCCGCCCGACAACCGGAACGGCTTGACGCCGGAATTTCGGGTCGCTTCAGCATTGAAGCTCGACGAGAGCACCGTGCAGACTCGACGGAAGCTCGGCTTTACCACCTTGCTCTCGGCCCCGTCCGGAGCCATTGCCACCGGCCAGAGTGCCCTGGTTTCTCTCAGCGGGTTCGGCCGACGCGAGTCAATCGTCTCCGAATCGGTCGCCTTGCATCTCAATCTCGCCAGTCCCAGAGGACGCGAGTACGGCCTCTTTGATGTTTTTGGCATCCGCCATGACGAGCACTGCGCGGGACATACACACAGTCCTCAGGACGAGGTCTTGATCCACCTGATCGAAGAAGCCATGGCCGCCGCAGGCCCCCCCGATTCGGGAGGTTATCCCGGTGCTCTCATGGGGGTCATTGCTCACTTGCGTCAAGCAATGCTCGACGCCGACTACCACCATAAACTCCTCGAATACGCCCGTGAAAAGGGTGGGCCGCTTCCGCCCTTCGATCCGGGCCTGGAAGCACTCCACGCCTCCCGAACTGGCGCCTTGCCCGCCTGGTGGCAGGCGGACAGCCGGGATGCCATTCACCGCGTCCTCGATCTTGCGGAGGAGTTCGGCACCGGTGCGGTGCTCGTCGGTGGTCGTGACGCCTCCAAGGTCCTCGATCGGTTGAACGCCACGAAGACTCCGGTCGTGCTACGGGTGGATTTTCCAAAGGAGCCCGAAGTTCCGTCGGAGGCAGAGTACCGGGAGAAGCCCCTCGCCGAACGCGATCCTCCCCTCCGAGAGCTTCAACAGTCCAAAGCACGGTGGGACGAGCGAGTGGAACTCGCAGGCACTCTGGCCGAAGCTGGGATTCCCTTTGCTTTTTCCAGCAATGGTCTGAATCGTGTCGAGGACTTTCACGCCAAGGTCAGGCAAGCAATCGACGCCGGCCTCGATGAAGCCGCGGCCATCAAAGCCCTGACGATCGACGCCGCCCAGATCGCCGGAGTTTCCGATCGCCTCGGCACTCTCGAACCCGGCAAGCTTGGTCACCTCGTTGCCTGGGATGGATCGTACGGATCCAAGGACGCCAAGCTCCGCTACCTGTTCGTCGATGGTGCAAAGTTTGAAATGGACGCAGGTAATGGCCCACGTCCTTCCAGTCGGAACGCGCAGGATCGACCTGATCGTTCCGACGACGACTCGACCAAAGACAGCACTGAGTCAACGTCCGAAGGCGATTCTTCGGAAGAACCCGACGAGGCCGAAGTGCCGTTTGTTGATGTCGCGACTGAGTTCGATGAGGACCGCGTACCTTCCCTTTCTACGGGTGGGAACGTCTTGATTAAGGACGTGACAATTCTCACGGTCAGCAACGGGACGATCCCAAAGGGGTCCATCCTGATCAAGGACGGGAAGATTGCCGAGATCGGCCAGTCGATTGAAGCTCCCGAAGGCCTGACCGTCGTAGACGCGAAAGGGATGGTCGCATTTCCCGGCATCATCGACACCCATTCGCACATGGCAATTGAAGGAGGTCTCAATGAGAGCTCGCTTTCGATCAACCCCGAGGTTCGCGTTAAGGATGTGGTGACCAGTGACGACGTGACCATCTATCAGGGGGCGGCAGGAGGCGTTACCGCCGCCCGCTTGCTCCACGGATCGGCCAACACCATTGGTGGCCAGGATGCGGTGATCAAGCTCGTCTACGGTAAGGCTGCCCGCGATCTGATCGTCCGAGACGGCCCTCAGGGCGTCAAGTTCGCGCTCGGAGAGAATGTCACCCAGAAACGCGAGTCTCGCCCCGCACGTTTCCCTTACACACGCCCTGGTGTCGAGGCGGTCCTTGTCCGAGCCTTCGAAGAAGCCCGAGACTATCAAGCTCGGCGACGGGCCTTTGCCGACGCCATCGCCAGCGGCGAAGACGTTTCCCCCTTCCGCCGTGATCTACGGCTCGAAGCCCTTGCGAACATCCTCGACGGTTCGATCAAGATTCACAGCCATTGTTATCGAGCGGACGAAATCTTGATGCTCCTTCGCGTCGCGGAACGCTATGGAATGAAAGTTCAATCGCTTCAGCACGTACTTGAAGGCTACAAGGTTGCCGCCGAGATCGCCGCCCATGGCGCGAGCAACTCGACCTTCTCAGACTGGTACGCCTATAAGGTCGAGGCTTATGATGCGATTCCGCACAATGCCGCCCTGCTTACCGAGGCCGGCGCGGCGGTTTGCATCAAGAGCGACAGCGGCGAGGAGGTTCGACACCTCTCTGTCGAGGCTGCCAAGATGGTCCGCTACGGTGGTGTCACCGAGGACCAGGCACTCGCCATGATCACCCTGAACCCTGCTCGGGAACTCGGGCTTGATCACCGCCTCGGCTCGATTGAGGTCGGCAAAGATGCCGACATCGCGTTGTTTAATGCCCACCCGCTGGACGGTTTCGCCCAGTGCCAGCTCACCCTGATCGACGGCGAGGTTGCCTTCCAGCGCTACCACGGCAAGGACGGTCCAATCCTTCGTCCTCGACCGGGCAATCACGAGCAGATGCCTCAATCTTCCGAAGCGGTCCGATCCCAACAGGTCGAGATCGTAGCAAACCCGGACGGCATGTACGCCCTGATCAACGCAACGATTCACCCCGTCACCGGCCCGACCATCGAGGGCGGTACAATCATCATCAAGGGTGACACGATTGCCGAGGTCGGAGGTGCGGAAACGGCGGTTCCCGAGGGAGCTTCCACGATTAACCTCGCTGGGCTCGACGTCTGGCCGGGGATGATCGACTCTGGCAGTGATCTTGGCCTGAACGAGATCGGAAGCATCTCCGCCACTCAGGACGCCCAGGAACTTGCTCCGTACCAGCCCGAACTTCGCGCCAGCGTGGCGATCAATGCGGATTCGGCCCTGATCGCTGCGAACCGGATCGCTGGTGTCCTCTCCAGTTTTGTCCGTCCCACGGGAGGCACCATTTCCGGACAGGGTGCCTTGATTGACCTGAACGGTTGGGTCTGGTCCGAGATGGTGCAGCATGACGAGCTGGCACTCTACGTGAATGTCCCCCCTGCCCCTCCGGCAAACCTGGAAGATGTGCTTAGCCGCGTTTCTGCAGATTTCGCCAATCGGTATCGGGAACGCTTTAGAGACCGAGAAAAGCGTCTTAATGAGTTCAAGCAGCTGTTCCGCTCGGCGACTCGATTTGACGAGATCCGCCGGACCGCACTTGAGCGAGGAGAATTCCCTCCGGTCGACCCTCGACTGGAAGCCCTCGTTCCCTACGCGAGGGGAGAGAAGCCGGTCGTCTTCGCGGCCAACGGCCGGGGAGAGATCCTTTCTGCCCTCGATTTGTCCGACGAACTCAACCTGAAGGCGATCATTAGTGGAGGAGCAGACGCATGGAAGGTCGCAGGTCGGATCAAGGAATCCGGTGTCCCGGTTCTCATCACCGGCACCCACCGAAATCCTGGTCGAAATGACCCCTACGACGCGGCTTATGCGAATCCCGCCTGGCTCGTCGAGGCCGGTGTCACCGTGGCAATCACCTCGACCGGTGACGCGTCGGAGGTCCGCAACCTCCCGATGGAAGCCGCGATGGCCGTAGCGTACGGCCTGTCTGAAGAAGACGCCGTCAAGGCTGTGACTTTGGTTCCCGCGAAAATCTTCGGTGTTGACGATCAACTCGGCTCGATCGAGCCCGGCAAGCGAGCCAACCTCATCATTAGCGCCGGACATCTGCTCCAGCCGACGAGTGAGGTCAAGCACCTGATTATCAGAGGTCGGCCCGTCGCTCCTGAAAGTCGCCAAACGGAACTCTATGAGCGTTATCGTCGTCGGCTTTCCGAAATCCGAGACGGCTCCAGCCCGATCGGGCTGGTTCGAGATTCGGCAACACCTGCCATGAAGGTCGGAGAGATGAATCGTCAAGCGGACGAGCCGCCGAGCACCGATTCCGAGGCCGATTCCCGCTAATCAATCTCAGGAACGTTGACCAGGGCCGTCACCCCGAGATAGATCGCTCAGGGTGACGGCCCTGTGGTTCTTCACGGGGCAGGAATCGCTGTCAACGGGATTGCTTGAAACGCGATTCCGGACCATGACACGTCGGGATTCCAGCCTTCGTTGATCCGACCAAGTTGTTCTTCCACGGAGTCGTCTCCGATCGATCGAACACCCAGGATTTCACCCGGTAGTTGGCGACGGGCTGCCTCACGTTGTTCATTGTTAAGTCTCGACTCAGATCCAAGCATCCCCAGAACCGCCATCATTCGACCTGGTGGAGAATCGTCCCTGGTCGGTTCGATTGCAAGTCGTAGGAGTTCAAGCAGCTCGTATCGTGTGACCAACACACCGAACGTCTCAGGTGGAACATCCTGAATGCGAATCCACCCCCTGCGTTGTACCTTGCTCCACGGCTCGCTTGGCTCCCAAACCGCCACCCTTACCGCTTCGGAACTCCAATCAAGCACGGGAAAGGGAACCGAATCGAGCGAAAGAGGGCTCACTTCTCTGTCTCCCGGATCGGCCCGCATCGTGAGTGAACTCCCCGTCGGACAGAGAACCAGCCGTGTGTTCCAGGGAAGAACCACCCCAGCCTCGACCCAGCCAATGGGCCGGCGATTGCCGATTCGATAATGTGTCGGCTCGCCGCTCAAGGGCCAGATATCATAGACATCGGCAAAGATTCGACGACTGATCGTTTCTACAGGTTTCCCCTCGGGAACATCCGTCGCCTCCACTCCATCGCGCAGTAAGAGAACCTTCCGAAGGATCGGCCCCCCAACGCGAATCGGCTCGTTCGACTCTGGAAATGGGGGGCCGGATCGAAGTCGTTCGATGCCCGCCCAGACCGATGCACTCGCCGCAGCAAGCCAGTCCCTGCCTCGCCAACCGAGGATCGTCAGCACGACCAGGATCACAATCGTCGGCAATGGATAGCGCAGGGGAGGAGGCGTCATCAATTCACTCGCAACCGCGTTGCCGATCGCCAGCGAATCCACCCCGGCAGCACGGCAAGCCCCAACAGAATCCCGACCAGCACCAAGAACAATCGCGACCAACCCGCCGCCGGAACCACCATGCCTCGAATAAAGACTTCCGCCTGTGCTCCCACTGTGGCCGATCGATAATACACCGCGACGGGTCGCAATGTTCCATCAGGCAAGGGACGTTCAGTCCGGTACACCAATTGATACAACTGACCGAGTCGAGTCGCCAGTTCCTCATAGATCGCACGAAGTTGGTCGGCATTCCTCGCGGGCAAATATTGACCCCGAGTCTCGGCGGCCAGGCGTCGGAGATCGTTGCTGGCAATTTCCTCTTCGCTTCCAAGCCCGAGCGTAAAGACCGGCAAGCCGAGTCTTCGAGCCGCAAGGATTGTCTCATCCAGATCTGCCACTCGACTGAATGTGTCTTCTCCGTCGGTCATGGCAAGCACGGCCCTCCGGCCCGACTGCGAGGCAATCAACTCGAGGGCTTCAACCACGGCATCATAATATCGCGTTCCTCCCATCGGTTGCAGCTCATCCACAGATGCCTGGACTCGTCTCACATCCGTTGTAAACGGGCAAATCACCCGAATCTCATCACTGAACGCAATTACTGCCACGCGTGACCCAATCGGCATGACGCCGAGAAACGTCCGGACGGCCTCTTTCAACGCACCGATCCGGTTTTCCTCCTCCATGCTCCGGCTCTGGTCAACCACCAGAACGACGGTCGTTTCCCTCACCTCGCGAGACGTTGGAGCCTCGAACCGAAGAACCTCGACAGGTTGATCGTATTCCGTGACGCGAAAATCCTCCTGACCCGCATCGACCAACGCAGACCCATCCGGTCGAATCACCTCGAAATCGAGCGTAATCTCCGGGAACGCCGACTCATCCACCTGGCGAATGACGACTCGAACGGCGTCGTCCCCGGTCGTTTCTTCTGCCTGAACAATCTGGCGATCAACCTCCTCGACCTCGTCCTGCTCCGGTCCTGGAAGTCGCAAGACCCGATCCAACTCGAAGGCAAGGTTTGACTTTCGCAGGAACAGCAGCGCAAGGCATGTCTCCGGCAGTGATTGCCAGCTCCCCGGAGGCCAACCCCCGTTCGGAAGTTGTCGATTCAGTAGCGACTCCGCTCCGATTTCATACCAGTCTAGCCCGTTCAGTGTACTCAATCCCAACGCCACGCACACCCGTTCAAGCGACCAGAGATAGTACACATCCGTCGCTGGCCCAATGAGCCTCGCATCGGCCGCAACTCTGTCAAGCGCCCGCAAAAAAACAGGATCGGCAATCAACGCTTCCCCACGTGCCAGAGAGGTCAATCGCTCCGCGAGCGAAGGACGCGATGCCGCGATCGCAAGCCCCATGAGGCCTGCACAGGTCATCGCGGGAGCACTTGCGATCCCTGGCCGATACCCCCACCCGCCGTCAGGATTCACCGTCGAGCGCAGATGACCGTCGAGTGCCTCCAGCGCCGCGTCCGAGTTGTACTCGTGACGTCCCCCCGTCCAGATCCCGAGCAACGCAAACTGCGTGTTCGAGAGATCACCCGGACCACCGAGGAACCTCACTGTCTCACGTGGCGGTCTTGTCCCACCTTGATCTGCCGAGCCGGTTTCGTATGAAGTGCCCAGGGGAACGCGATACGACCAGAATCCGTTGTTGTGCCCACCTTCGAGCCGTCGAGCAAGACGTTGAATCAGCGTGTCGAGCTCTCCTCGGTTCGTCCCCTGAAGTCGAGACAGAAACAGAATTGCGAGCGCCAGGTCATACGTCTGATCCGAGGCAATCGCCAACTCCCGCACCACCTCTGAAGCCCGAACAATCGCCTCATCATCCGTCGATACCCCATTCTCCATCATCGCCAGTCCACACAGCGCCGTCATGCCAAGCCGATGGTCATGCGCCAGTCGATAATCCCAGTGTCCCGATCGCGACTGCTCCCTCCTGAGATACTCCACCCCCTTGGAGATCGCCTCATCGATTCTCGGATCAAGACCGGCATGTTGCCCCATCGCCTGGGGAGAAACGACTCCGAAAGCGATGATCAACCCCATGACTCGAATCATCATCATGACTCGTTTCCCAGGTTCCGACCCGCATAGGGCACGACTCGCAACGACCCGGCACCAAGTCCAGCCCCAAGGAATCCCCAGAGCAGCACGAGCATCACCAGATTTGAGGAAGTACCCACCCCGAACAGGGGCTCCACGGCTTGACAGGTTGCGACAAGAAGTATTGCAATCAGCATCCCTGAAAACGCACCTGAGAATACACCTGAAGGAATGTCCCACACTCCGCCTCGCCTGAAGCATCCCATTCCTCCCAGGATGCCCCCGATCACCCCAAGCACCACCGCTGGCCCCGGTAGCAAGGCAACCGAGGTGAACCCGCTGGCAGCCCCGACCCCCAGTCGCAACAGGAACCCAAGTGCTGCTCCTCCCAGAATTCTCGATCGACCACCCCGACGAGCGATCCATCCGGTAACCGTATCTGTAAGCAACTCAGGCGACCAACTTCCTTGATTCCCACCTTCGAACGGCCCGAGAGGTTCTTCGCCTCGGGGAATCGGTGACTCCACCACCACCCCAACGCGAGCCTTGCCTCCATTGCTTTCCACCACAATGGTGGCTTGAAGCCGACCTGGAAACGAATCGGGAGTCGCGATCGAGAACGGCACTTCGGTTTCATCAACGGTGGAAAATTCTCGAACATATTCCGGAGTAATGATTAGCCAGTCTGCATTGTTCGGTTCCACTCGGAGCGTCGATCGAAGCATCCGGAATCCGACGTTGGACACTCGGAAGGATTGACGCGTGGTGGCCCCAGGCGTTGCCCGCACTCGCAACGAACGAGGATGAACGTCCAGCTCGGGATGACTCGGTTTCGATGTCGGAAGTGTACGAAGCCAGGCATCGAGACGATCATCCGGTGATCCCGGGTAATCGGCTCTCGGGGCCAGGTCGCCTCGTCCCACGGAATAAAGATATGCCGCTAACCGTCCAGAGACCAACTCCTCCCTCAACCCGCCCCATCGTTGGGCCGATACGGTAATGAAGTCGTCCCAACTTCGGCAGGTGGGACCGTCTTTCATTACGAATGCCAGTGGAGCGACCGCCCCATGCGAGGGTCGAGGCGGGTCGGCCGGTCTTCGAATCGGCTTCGGATTTACCGTCGCTTCCGATCGTACTTGACTTGCAACGCTTCCTGACTGCGTCTTCGATGAAGTCGATGCGAGCTTCGACACATCAACGACAACGCGCAATTGAACTCCCCCAAGCTGGAGAACGTCTCCCTCGGTCAGGGGCTGAGATTGTCCAGGAAGCACTCGACGACGATTGAGAAACGATCCTCCGGGACTCTCCAGATCCACCAACACCAGCCCCGATCTCGTCAGCTCCACCGCGGCATGGCAGGCCGCCATCTTCCGAGATGAATTCGCTTCCTGCTCTGACAGATCTATTCCCGCGTTCGCTCCAGGTGCGTTGCCCAGGACGACTCGTCCCGGCTGCAACGGGTAACGCCGACCGACGTCTCGACCGCGGACGACCTCCAGCAACCAGTTCTTGGACTCGAGCGAAGCGTTCATCGGCAGGTCTACTCGCACTCGACAGCGCAGGTCTCAATCAAGAGATTCCATCGCCAGACCGCATTCCACCCCGGCTCCGGAATAGCAGTGAGGTGCGGCCCAATTCGATCCGATCACCATCGTTCAGAAGCGCCTCACCAATCACGGGTCGACCATTCAGGCGAGTCCTGCCCTGAGTATCCAGGTTTCGAAGTACATGCCCCTCGGCCGTTCGCTCAATCTCAGCATGGCGACGCACGATGGTGGCATCCCCAAAAAGGCCGATCTCGGCCCGTTCATCCAGACCAACCCGCGCAAGTGAGGTCGCCAGCAGGTAGGAACGCCCCTCCTGCCGACCATTGAGTACCATGACCCACGATCGTCTGAGCACCTGTTCCACCAGCGCCAGGAACACCCCCAGCCCCGCGCCGAGGATTGCCACCCCAAGTCCCTGACTCAGGTCGTAACGGTTTCCAAGCCCTTCTCGAAGCACCTCGAACAGAAACCCTCCCACCAGTCCCCCGATTCCTCCCCCGATCAGACCGTAGACGAGGCGTTGCTTCGATCGCGAGGCGATTCCCTGGCTCAGGCCGATTCCGAGCCCAAGTATCGACCAGGCGACGGCCCGTCCGAGAGGCCCGCCGCGAAGCCCTCCGAGCACCAGCTCGCCGAGCACCAGGCCGATCATGCCGCCAATCGCTCCTGCAATAGCTCCCCAGGTGGCCGATCGTGCAAGTTTTAGCGGAGCTCCGTCCCGAAGCGGATCCACTGCGTTGAGAAAGAATCCGATCGTGCCGCCCAGCATCGCCCCTGCAAGGAGGTTCCGCACCCACCAAAGCCGATCCGCCTGTCGAATCAGGTCAAAAGGCCGAATCATTTCCACATAGCAGTACAAGCCCACAACTGCACCCAGGGCACCCGCAATCGCCATCGCATACACCTGGCGGGCATTACTGCGAAGCGTCTGAGTAAGTGATCGGGGTTCTACGGGAACAGCATGAGACATCTCAGATCATCCGCCTCGTTCCATCAGTCGGAGGGAACGTCCCCCTTCGGCAATCACGCGGGCGATGTGACCAAAGGCCTGCACCAACTCTCCTCGACGCGCGAAGATCGAACCTTCCTCGGTACTGGCCAACCGTCGCAGATAGTCAAGGTCGGCGTCTCCTGTGCCAATGGCCACAATTTCGACCCCGTCCTGTTTGGCAAGATCTGCCTGTTCGACGGCCGACTCGGGGGCATCCGGGTAGCCGTCGGTGAGCAGCACAAGGTATCGGGTCCGATCCAGCTCGGTCAAATGAGCATGGGCCAGTTCAATCGCCTCAGTCAGGTTCGTTGTTCCTTCCGCGACCAGACGATTGATCGCGGCCAGCACCCGGCGCGCATTGTCGGTGGCGTCAGCCTGCAAGTCCACCTGATCTGAAAAGGAGATCAAGCCCACCTCAGTGTGGGTGAAGTCGCAGCGGTCAAGAAAAGCCCGTGCCGCCTCTTGTGCCTCAACGAGCGGATCACCCGCCATGCTGGAAGAGACATCGATGAGCAAGAAAATGCGAATCGGTGCCACGTCTCCTTCCACCGATCGCGATTCGGGAGGCCTTCCCAACCACGACAGGTCATCCGGAACCGGTTCCACCTCAACGGTCAGCCCGTGCCCGGTATCGCGTTGTACTCCCGAAACCTGCACCACCCCATCACGGTCGTAGGAGAGTGAGACATCAATCTCCACCTCGGCATCGGTTGCCTGGATCCCGGTGAAGACATATTTCCCAAGAATCGTGCAATCAAGCGGATCGGGGCTTTCTCCCTGGGTCAGGTAGACCTCCATCCGATCGTTTGCACCACCGTGCGTTGCAAGGCGGTACGATCGTGTCTCGCAGGCAGGAATCGGCAAGTTTCTTCGAATTACGGTGTCGTTTACATAGCGCGATCCGTCCGGGCTGATGGCGACAGTCCCCAGGCTGTGCGACATCACATCCTTGATCCGCTTGGCTCCAGGCAGGGTGAACGAGGGGGCAAACGCCGGCTTGCTCCCTCCCAACGTGAAGCGGGGACGGGCATCCTGAGGCTCGTCGTCTCCCGCGAGGATCGCGGCCTGGATCACCGCTCCCAGCGCGACGACTTCATCCACGTTCACTCCTTCTCGAGGAGGCTGACCGCTCATCTCGGTCACGAACTTCCGGACCATCGGCATCCGGGTGGATCCCCCCACAAGCAAGACACCCGACAGATCCGACCATCGAAGCCCGGCCGCCTGAATGGCCTCCTCGGTCAGCGCCCGCGTTCGCTCCATCAAGGGGAAGGTCATTCCTTCGAATTCGTCTCGACTCAGTTCAAAGCTTCTTCGGTCGGCACCGAGCTGGAGCGTCACCCGGGTCGCTGATCGTTCCGAGAGCTGCCACTTTGCCTGCTCACTCCTCACCAGAACCTCATTCAGCGCAATCGGATCATCAAGCGGATCGAACCCGGTTTCGGCCTCGAACCGCTCGGCAAGAAAGGTCGCGATCCGGTCATCCCAATTTTTGCCGCCAAGATCATGGTCGCCCGTGGTCGATCGGACCACGATTTCCTCTGGTGTAATCGTGGCGACGGTCACATCAAACGTTCCTCCGCCAAGATCGTAGATCAGAACGGTTTCCTCGACCCCGCTGCGTTGCAGTCCGTAAGCCAGCGCCGCGGCGGTCGGTTCGTTGATGATCCCCATGACCTCCAGCCCGGCTCGCGATCCTGCATCGATCGTGGCCTTGCGCTGTGGATCGGCGAAATACGCGGGCACGGTGATAACTGCTTGCGAAACCGGTTCGCCGATCACCGCCTGAGCGTCCTCCTTCAAGCGAGCCAGGACCAGAGCGGAAAGCTCCGTCGCGTCGTACTCGCGATCACCGAAGCGGAGCGAGAAGAGTGGGTTGCCCATCTGCGGCTTGAAGAAACTGGCGATCTGATCATCGCCAAGTCGGGCGTATTCCCTGGCTTCCTGACCGATGCTTGGAGGATCGGTACCGAAGTAGAGAACCGAAGGAGTGATGGTCGCGCCCTCTCGGTTCGGGATCACTTCCGGACGACCATAAGTGTTGCGGCGTGCGACGACGGAATTGGTCGTCCCCAAGTCGATTCCGACAATGGTACTCATGTCGTCAACACTCCGGCTCGACCCGCAATCCGCCACGCACGACTTGCCCAAGCTCAGAAGGCTCCGTGAAGTTCCAGGGCCCTGGTCCCTAATAGGAACATGAGAAACCCAATCGTTGACCCCGCAAAAAACGGCCAGAGATCATCGAATCGTGTTACGAGATAATAACCTGTATAAATCGGAATAAAAAGATACAGCATTCCATGCAGGAAATCTTCGCAGAAAGCGGCGTACGCTCCTACGAAGTAACCGATTGCAGTCAACAGTAGACCCAGGACGACCAGGACCAGCCCTCCCCAGCCCCCGAATCCAGGGATGGCGAACGAAACCCCGGTCAGCACCAGTCCCGTGGCTAAGATCACCCCAAGCACCTTGACCCGAACATCCCCCCTCCACTCCTGGAATTCCTCACGCGGGTTGACCGGTTTTCTCAGGGTAGGTCGGAGCCGATCGACGGGAACGTTTTCGAGGGAACCCTCTCGAAACGAGGGGGTGAACGTCGAGGTGCCTCGTTCGACTCGAGGTGCCAGGGCGACGGGAGCCGCCTCTCTATCGGGGGGTTCCGCCAGTTCGTAAGCATTGGCAGCGGACTCACCGGGTTCGGGCAACACAAAGACTGCCTTGCAATGCTTGCAACGGACCGAGCGACCCGCCCAATCGGTCTGAGCCTTCCCCGGAGCAGCACACGAGGGGCAGGCAAACTCAAACGTGATGGTCATGGGCTGGTCGCTCCCCGTCGGGTAATCCGCTCCTGATCGGGCCTGCCGAAGTCAATCGATCACGACACCTGCATCAAGCGAAGCGCCGTCGACCGTTCCTCGACGTCCTCGGCGCTCATGACGGCCTCGGTTTCGAACTCGACGTCAATTGAGCCGCCCCCGGTCAGGTCCTTGGCCGATACAGTCAGCCGCCCATCCCGCGTAATGCCAAATGTCACCCGGATCGGACTTTTCGACGGGAGGCCTTCGGGCAGGTGAAGCTGAGCGATACCCACCTCCTGGCAATCGGCCGGCTCGGGGCTGTCGCGCTCGCCTGCCATCACCCGGATATCCACGCCCGCTTGATTCGCCTGATCCGTACCGAAATCCTGGGTGCTCTCCATCGGCACCTCTCCATTACGCGGCAAGAGATAGACGACCACATCAAGCCCCTCGTCGTTGCGGGCAATCACGCCGAGGCTCTTGGACAGGACGTTGACGATCTGGGTGCTTACCAGCTCTCGAACCGGGCCGGTCAGGGTGAATCCGGTCTCCTGCTCGATCTTGTCGAGCGCTTCCTGCATTTCCTGTTCACTGACGGCCGAGGGATCGAACGTACCCGACTCGTTTCCTGCTCCAGGCAAGTAATTGACGACTTGCTGCTGAATTGACTCCTTGAAGCCGTAGAGCGCGGCCCCCTTAGCGACCGCTTCATCCGGGTCGAAACTGATCGGCTCGATCTCGAATTCGGCCACCAACCGATCGTGAACCTGGGGCATCCGCGTCGCCCCACCGACCAGTATGAGCGAATCAAACGAGTCAAATCCTTTTGCCTTGGCGTCGGCCAGCATCTCGCGGGTCAGTTCCAGAGTCCGATCCATCAGGTGCCGGGTGATCGCTTCAAAGGTCTCCCGATCGAGTTCTACACGGGCCGATTGCCCGGCATGAGTCACCCGGAAGGGAGCCTTATCGCGCTGAGTCAGCGTCTTCTTGCCACGCTCTGCCTGAAGGAACAGGTCGTTGAGGACTTCGGAGTCGTCCATCGGATCACTGTCCAGGCCGGTCTGTTCGCGGAACTGATCGGCCAGGTACATCACAACCGCTTCATCCCACAGCGTACCGCCGAGTCGGTGATCGCCACCGGTGCAGATGACTCGGATCAAACGATCCTTGATCTCGATCATCGTCACGTCGAACGTGCCGCCACCAAGGTCATACACGAGGACCACCTGATCTCGCTCTTGCTCCAGGCCGTAGGCGATTGCAGCAGCGGTCGGCTCGTTGAGCACGGCCCGAACGTTCAGTCCCGCCAGTGTCCCGGCATTCGCCGTCGCCTCGCGCTCGGCCGTGCCGAAATAGGCCGGGCAGGTGATCACCACGTCGGTGATTTTTTCCTCGTCTCCCAGACCGAGTGCAACCTCGGCATCGCCGACGACCTTGCGCAGAATGAACGAGCTGATGTCCTCAGGGCTGTAGGCTTGCCCTTCATACTCGAACACGTAATGCGGGTCGCCCATGTGCTGCTTGACCCGGCTGACCACACGATCCGGCTCGACCTTCGCCGACTCCTTCGCCGTGTTCCCCACGATGATCGCATCCCCGTCGAACAGGACCACCGACGGCGTGATCCGCTCACTCTCCTGATTCGGGACGATCACCGGCTTGCCGTGCTCATCAACGTAGGCAATCGCCGAGTAGGTCGTCCCCAGGTCGATGCCGTAGACCCGTTTCATCGGCTCACTCACGGCAAATACTCCTGTTACTGCAATGGTGTGGGAAACGCAGCAGAATCTCGATGAAAGCCCAGTTCCTGAATATTCGCCGCTACCGTTGTCCTATTTTAGTGGATTTGCCACGTCGTAACAGTAGTGGTGTCCGGATCATCCGTAGGCTGAAGTAGCCATCAATTCACACAGCCTATCTTTCATGGAATTCGGTTCTTGATAGTACTCAATTAGTTTGAGAAAATCTATCTTGCCAGAAAATGAGAGTAATCACCTAAACTCACATCCCTGCTAGGGTTAGCAAATGGACCTCATCGATCACCTTGCACAGATTGCTGCTCGAATCCCTGCGCATCGTGTTCATCTTGCCACCGAGGAGGCAACGAAGAATGCGTTGGTTCTACCTCTAATCAATGCTCTTGGATACAACGTCTTTGACCCGACGGAAGTCGTTCCTGAATTCGTTGCTGATGTGGGAACCAAAAAAGGCGAAAAAGTTGATTATGTGATAATGAGAGACGGAAAACCCGCAATCTTGATTGAGTGCAAGTCAGCTGGATCGAAACTGAGTATTAATCATGCGTCACAATTGTTCAGATATTTCACTACAACTGACGCACGGTTTGCCGTTCTTACCGATGGCATTGAGTACCAATTTTACACAGACATCGAAGCACCTAACAAAATGGATTCGCATCCATTTTTTGAATTTTCGATGCTGAGCTTAGATTCGAAGATCGTCGAAGAAATCAAGAAGTTCTCAAAACAATCGTTTGACCTGAATAACATACTATGCAACGCAAGTGAGCTAAAGTATAAAAAGCAGATTCGCGGTCTCTTGAACAACGAGTTAAACTCACCTTCCGAAGAGTTTGTCAGGTTATTCACGAAGCAAGTATATAACGGATCCATTACGACAAGTGTCAAGCAGCAATTTACTCAGCTTGTTGGAGATGCATTTCGAGATTTTATCAAAGAGATGGTCCAGCAACGAATTCAATCCGCTCTTGACGGAGTGGAACCTGTTGCGTCGTCATCAACTTCAGACGTCCCAGGAGTTGACCTCCAAGAGAATGATGAGGAAATCGTGACGACTGAGGAGGAAACCGAAGGATATCATATTGTGCGAGCGATTCTCTCTAAACATGTCAATCCACAGCGCATCGTCATTCGCGACACCAAAAGTTATTGTGGAATTTTACTTGACGACAACAATCGCAAGCCGATTTGCCGTTTACGTTTTAATTATTCACAAAAATACGTAGGACTTTTTGACTCTCACAGAAACGAGGAGAAGTTTCCGATAGAGGCTCCAACCGATTTATTTAAATTTGAATCAAGACTTGTGAACACAGTCATATTCTACACAAGCCAACAACAAAAATCGAAAACTCCAGATCTACAGTCAGAAAATGGTCAGAGCCTTAACGATGCACCCAACACCGAATTAAGCGAACTCTAACACCACAATAATCTTAACACTGGTTGATATTACTATTTATCTTTGAGAGGGATGAAGCGATTGGGTGCTTCAATCCCGGAACGATGAGATTACGCATCATCCCTCTCGCTTTTCCAGTTTATCACCGATCGAGCTTGAGAATTGTTAACCCTGCGGGGTCATCCCCAGCACGACGTCGAACCGAGCCTCGAGTTCCCCGATTCGAGAGTCTTCGATCGGCTTGAAATCCACCAGAACGGCATTGCGATCCGCCGGATCGGTGATCCTCCGAAGAATGCCGTCACGCTCATTGCCAGGGTGTCCGTTGATATAACACTGGGTAGTGAGCAGCGGCTCCCGACCGTTCCAAATCTTGAAATGAATGTGGGGCGTTCGTCCAGGGTAGGGAACCGGCTTGATCGTACGGAAGTAGTAGGAACCGTCCGAACCGGTCAGAAAGCGCCCGAATCCCTGGAAATTTGCGTCACGATCGCTTCGATTCGCGCTTCCGGTGTGCAGGTAGGCCCCGTGATTATCCACCTGCCAGATCTCAACCAGGGCGTTGCGCACGGGCGATCCCGAAGCGTCGAGAATGCGGCCCGAAAGGTGCGTGACTTCACCAACGGCAGGGGTAATCTCATCGTTGATTCTCAGGAGATCATTATCCGTGTCCAGCGGGAGCTGGTTCGGATAGAACGGTCCTTCCGTCTGCGGGGGGGTGCGAACCAACTCCTCAGCAAAGGCTCCCCGGACCATGAACATGGCTGCGCCGAACGAGAGCCCACCGATCATCTGACGTCGATCGAAGCGACGGTTGTCCCATCGTCCCATTCCGGATCTCCTCTCAGGCTGAAACCATTTCCCCAAAATCGGGGAAGAAACGCATTAATCCTTCCGAAGAAGAGCGACAAACCTCACCCGATCGGCTCATCGACCGTTCTGACGTTTCTGGTGAATCGGTCAGGCGACTCAGGATGGCGATGAACGGTTCAACGCGTAGACCGAGACCAGTTCCGGCCGAATCACCTTCTCTCCCATCGAAAACCCCGGACGCAGCCGAACGGCAATGCGTTTGGCTTGCCCCGGATCGTCAGTCGGCACCGTCGATACGGCCCGTTGCCGGCGAGGATCGAACGTCTCATCCTCGGTTCCGAACGGCTCGACACCCTGGCGGTAAAGGATATCTTCAAGTCCTTGCTGAACGTCTCGAAGGACCTGCGTATTGTCCGCTCCACCGATGGCATCGGCCATCTTCCCCAGATCGTCGTGCAACTGGATCAGGTCAATGAAGATCGGTTTCGTGATCTTCAACAACAGGTCGTTCTTGTATTCCTGTAACTCCGCGTGAAGCCGGTCCACCACCTTTTCTCGGCTCGATTCCGCCCGGAACTCCCGGTCCATCACGGCTTGAAGCCGATCCATGCGACCGCCAAGTTGCGTAATGGCTTCAAGCACGGGAGCCATCGAGTCCACCGTTGGTTCCTGAGCCTCCACCTGTTCCGGCTCGATCCTCAACTCGGCCGGATTCTCCCACGTATCCACCACCTCATAAGCCGAGGCCGCCATGATCATGGCAACCTCGACCGCTTCGGGCTCGACCGACGGCATTTGCGCCTCTTCGGTCTCGGGTGGAACCTCGGTCTCTTCCGGGCGAGTCGCGTCACTCATGATCGGCTCGGAAAAAAAAAGGGCAGCGTATCAGTCAAATCTCATGAACGAATCAACTTTTGCTGCTGAAGCAACCACAGAAGCGGGCGTTCGACAAGCAACGGGGTCGGCAGCGGTTGGGCCGCATCATCCTCGGCTGCGGCGGCATCCCCGAGTGCCGAACATGCGAAAAACCGATGGCGGGGAAAATCGATGCTCAAATGCTCCAGAAACGACATCTGATCCCACCGCCTCATGGCGGCCTGAACTTCGTCATGAACCAGTTGATCGCTCAACTGCCTCACGTTCTTGCCGGGAACTGAGGTCGCAACCTCATGCAGCGATGTTCCAGAAGCCATCAATGGTCCCCAACGATCGAGCTTGTTTAAACAAATCGCCAGTGGCACTCGGACCGGAGTCCGTTCGAAGAAACTGGCGAGCTTTGACAGGTCCTCCCGATAGTCGGCCGGTGGCGCAATCGACTCCTTCGGGGTCAAGCGGATTCGAGGGTCCGACGCCACCTGCGGCAACCGCATCGGATCAATCAGCAAGAGCAACCCTTTTGCTCGCTGAATCAGGTGGCCGGCTTCCCGACGAAGCACTGAGAAATTCATCTCCCAATCTTCACCCGCCATATCTGAGAACGAAAGCAACGGCTCTGCTCCCCCCTTCCCCCGACGCTTCACTCGATACACCAGCGGTTGCAAAACGCGCCGGTTCATTTCCAGTGGAGGAGTCGGCATATGGGACTGACGGGTCACCTCTCCCCACTGGCCCACACCGATTCCCTCCATTGCCGAACCGTACGTGACCTCCTGATATTCCTGACGGTATCGACGACGGACCTCCTCGTCGATCGGCTCCAGCAAGAGGCCGCGATCGGGGCCAACATGCTGATTCAGTTCGTGCAGGACCACCGTCATGAACGTCGTTTTTCCCACCGATTGCGGGCCGAAGATCGTCAGATGCCCCGGCCTTCGGGCGATCGCTGCCTCAGGCATCCGTTGATGGCATCGCGGACAAAGGCGGCAATCCGTCGCTCGACCGCACTGAGGACAGTCCAGCGACCCCGGCAAGATCATCCAGTCCATCAGGCGACGAACACCCCGGCGCTCGTCTTGCCTCGGATCGATCCACCAGGGACTTCGAACCATCGAATCCGCGTTCGGACCGAAATAGGTCCGCGTCAGAATCGGATCTTCTACCTGTCGGCCAAAGTCGTTCTCGCAGGCCGTACTCTCACACTTGATGTGAAGCTCAAAGGCCGCAAACCGCTCGAAACAGAACGGACACTGCACGCGCCGAAGCGGATCGAGTCGAGTCAGTAGGTCCAGCGGCATCAGCAGACTCGGGCGACAGGACGAAGGGGCCTGTCCGGCGACCTCGCGGAGACCGGGCGATCAATCCATCCTCGCTCAATCGCCAGAGACGATCAACGGTCCAGCAGGCTTGCGGTGGATCAGTCAACCTCCGAGGTTCACCCAATCCTCACCAAGATCGACTGTTCATCGACCCACAAGAGGACTAAAATCTGAAT
Source organism: Tautonia rosea (assembly GCF_012958305.1). NCBI lineage: Bacteria > Pseudomonadati > Planctomycetota > Planctomycetia > Isosphaerales > Isosphaeraceae > Tautonia > Tautonia rosea. The sequence continues at coordinate 114,040 of NZ_JABBYO010000019.1, forward strand.
GATCCGCTCAATCCCTCTTGATCCGAGCTGGGCCATTGAATCGCCCTTCGGTCCTGATGCTTCGTCGTTTTCCCTTCGCCGCCTGGATCACCCTGAGCGCCGCTCTGGTTGCGGCCGGTGCCTCGATCCGATTCGACGGCACGTATCGGGTGTCTGATCAGCTCGTCCTGGGCATGCTCTTCTTCGTGGCGGCGTTCATGCTCACCGTCGCCCTGATCTGCTGGCTGCCACTTCTGCGCAGACTTCCCGACGCCCGGTCCACCGGCCGAATCGTCATCCTGTTTGTCCTTGCCCCCGCCCTATCGATGGGACTCCTGGCCAGCATGGCCTTCGAAAGCAAGGAGGCAGCCGCCGCTCGGCACCGTGCTCACCTCCTGCGCGTGGCTCAGATCATCGTCGAGGATTACAACCAGCGCGGACGGATGCCCGTCCTCCTGGACGATGCTCTCGAACGCTCCCGAACGCCACTGCCGCATCGAGGCGATGCCAACGGCCGATCCATCACATATCAGAAGCTCGACTCAGACAATTCACTGATTTGTGCCCCATCGTGCCGGGTTCACATCGAGATCGAGGCGACCCAAATCCGTTACCTGACCTGGCCCGAGGGACATCCCGACCCCTGCGGGAATCGTTCTGATTCGTCTTACTGGAGCGGCTCCGATCCGGATCGCACTGGCCCAACCAATCTAACCCGTCCACCTGTGACGAATCCCGGCCCGCAACAGTCTGAAGACCATGTCGAAACGATCCGAGAGGCTGCCATTCGAAACGACGGACGGCCCCCGGATCGTTTTTTTGGACATGTCGAGCACTTAAACGCCAGCCGCCTTCTTCAAGGCGTCAATTGCGGGCGCGTAGTTCGGTTCACTTGCGACTTCCTTCACATATTCCACGTGCGTGATCGTCCCGTTCGGGTCGACAACGAACAGAGCTCTCGCCAGCAACGGTACCGGCACGCCGGCCATTAACACGCCGTAATGCTGTCCGAAGCTCTGATTGTGGAGGTCGGAGAGGTTCGTCATGTTCCCAACCTGCGCCTCATCGCAGAACCGGGCCATGGCGAACGGCAGGTCGGTACTGATCGTATACGCGGCGACGGTGTCCCCCAGCTCCTTGAGCGTGCTCGACAAGGTTCGGGTTTGGGTATTGCACACGGGAGTATCCAGCGACGGTACCACGCTAAACAGTCGGGCCTTTCCGCCGGTGTCCTTTAACGTGACCACTTCGAGCCCCGAGGCCCCCTTCGTGACGCACGTAAATTCCGGCGCCGTGTCCCCCACATTCAGGCGAGGACCCACCAGATCAATCGGGTTCCCCTTCATCGTCACTTCACCGCTGCGCGTCTCAGCCATCGCTCAGTTCTCCGTGTTGGTTGGGATCATGCCAATGATTTCATGATCGTTTCGAATCATGATCGTTCTCTCAGGCCAGAGCTTCTGCCAGGGTTCGCCGAAGGCAATCGAGGCTCTGACGGGCGGTCTCCTCGGCACCGGGGGTGAAGTCAAAGACCTCGACCGAAACCCAGCGATCATATCCCGAGTCCACCAGGGCCTTCAGAATCGGTCCGAAGTCCGTGTCTCCCATCCCCGGCCCTCTCAGATTCGGGTCGTTGGCGTGGAAGTGGCCGGCATAGGGGGCGTGAGCCCGAATCAGGTCTGGCACACTCCCACCCGAATCGCTCGACATCGCCTTCACGTCGAGGTGGAGCGTCACCTTCGGATGACCCACGCGTTCGATCAAGGCTCTCGTCTCGGAAATGCTGGTGAGGAAATTCGTCTCGGCGGTCGACAGGGGTTCCAGGCAGAGTTCGATCCCGTGCGCGTCGAGGTCGTCTGTGATCGCTCGGAGCACCTCGACCGCGAACCGCTCACCGTCCTCCCGAGAAACATCCATCGCAATGTCCCGCTGCTTCGGCGAGCCGAAGACCATCAACGACCCACCGAGATCCTTCGTTGCCTCGATGAGCACCTTCAGATAGTCAATCGTGTTGAACCGGACGGTCGGATCGGGACTCGTCAGGTGATACCCTTCCGTCTTCGCCAGCAGCCAGTGCAAACCGATCGTCTCCAGACCGCTGTCGGCAATTGTCTGGCGGATCTCGGCCCGGCGATCCTTGCCGAGCATGGTAACCAACGGTGCCAGGGTGAACGGAGCCAGCTCGATCCCCTCATAGCCGATCCGTTTGACCTCTGCACAGGTCCGAGCAAGGTCCCACCCTTCAAACAACTCGTTGCAAATGCCAAATCGAATCATTGCCTGGTCCTGTTCCGTGTAAGGGTTCCCGATCCGATCGAGCCAACCAACCAAGGTCGAAGCGCTTCGCGCTGAGATCGTCTCGCCCGCGATCAGATCGTCTTGATCCTGTTCGTCGCAATCGCTTGTCGTCTCAGGGTCTTATCCCCGCTGCAAGCTCGCCCGAGGCAACGGTATTGGCCAGGAGCATCGCAATGGTCATCGGGCCGACCCCTCCCGGGACCGGCGTGACCCAAGACGCCACCTCGGCCACCTCGTCGAAGACCACGTCCCCGCAAAGGCTGCCGTCCGCCCTCCGGTGAATCCCCACGTCCACCACGATCGCCCCCGGCTTGATCCAGTTGCCTCGGACCATCTCCGGGCGGCCGACCGCCGCGATCAAGAGATCGGCTTCCCGGACAATCTCCGGAATCTCCCGACTTTCCGAGTGACAGACTGTCACTGTCGCGTCTCCGACTGCCCCTTTCTGAAGCAAGAGCAGCGCCATCGGTTTGCCGACGATATTTGAACGTCCCAGCACCACCGCCCGCTTCCCCTTCGTCTCGATTCCCTGCCGACGGAGCAGCTCGATCACCCCAAGCGGAGTGCACGACGCAAACCTCGGCCGACCGATCGCTAGCAGCCCGACATTTTCCGGATGAAAGCCATCCACGTCCTTGCTCGGGCTGACCCGGTCGATCACCCGGTTCGGGTCGATCTGATCGGGCAAGGGCAATTGGACGAGAATTCCATCCACCGCCGGGTCGGCGTTCAGTCGATCGACCACATCGAGCAACTCCGCCTCGCTCGTCGAGGCCGGGAGTCGGTGGACTGTGCCCTCGATGCCAACCTCGCGAGCCGCCTTTTCCTTGTTCCTGACGTAGATCGCGCTGGCCGGATCGTCCCCGACCAGCACCGCTGTCAGTCCGGGCGCCTTCCCTCGCACTTCTCGGAGCGCCGAGACCCGGTTACTCAATTCGAGTCGGATCAATCGGGCTGTCTCTTTCCCGTCGAGTCTCTGCGCGGGCACCACTCTCGCTCCCAATCCTTCACCCTTTGTCCAGTCGTGCAGGCGATCCGGGTGAACGTTCGCTGTGATTCTGGTTGTCCTTTTTGAAAGGCCACAATCGGCCAATTCCGACTGGTCGAGCCCTCACACCTAAAGCGGGACCAAACACGATGGATCGTTCCAGTACCCCCGGCCCAATCACTCATCTCGGCTGGGCCCGGTTCATTGTACAAGCAGTCAGGCTGATCAACGCTCCACGGTTGGACTGGCAAGCAGGCTTGGATCCCTCACGCCAGTCCGTTCGGATCTGAATTCCTCGGCCTCGGCTCGATCCATGAGGCGGACGCCAACAGCTAGTCGCTCGGTTCCTGACTCCCGCTCATACCGGCCGAGTATATCCCCGCCTCCTTGCTCCGGCGACCCCTCGCCGATTCTCCGAAGACCTGTGCAACTTTCCTGAATATTGCCCCCCTCCGCCACGATCATATCGTTGTGGCCTCCTTCAACCGTTCTCTTTCGCTCTGGCCTTCTCCTCTCCAGCACCTGATCAACCCTGGACCCCCAACCCGAGTTCTCTCCTTCGTCTCCAAGCGTAATGCATCTCGGCGAATCAGAGATCGATTCAGAAGCGATCGAGATCTCCATGCATCGACCAAACGAACTGACATGAAACACGCAAACAACCTGAGGGCAAACACCTTACGAATGGATACCCCTCGTACAACGAGCGCACCCCAGGCGCACAAACCGCGCCTCCTCAGGCGCACCGATCGTTTCATCAAACGGCGCACGGGTTGGCGCACCAACTGCGCACCTCTTCTCCCCCTCTGGAGTGTTCAGGACCCAGACTGGCCCGTACCCAATTCGGCTCCTCCCGAGATTGCCTCAGTCCACCTTCCTGAACCGCCCCGCGTTCCAGCCAACCCAACTCCGTCAAGACCAGCGTTTCCGAAACGAATGATCCCCGATTGCTCCAAGCATCGTTCTCGCAACACGTTACGGCCATGAAACTGTGTTCGTTGAGGCGCACCACCGGCGCACCAGAGAGCGCACCTGGTCGCGATTCTGCTTGCCCGAGGACTTCAACACCGATGGCGTCCCACTCACTGGCTCAATTCTACAGAAATCACCCTGGCATCGCTTTGGTATGATGATCGACAAGGCAGCTCCGTGATGATCCCCTACCGTTGAGCCCGGTTTCGACCGCAAGTTGAAGACCCGTCGATCCACCCCTCGGGAGTTTCCGCCACCGCAATGTCTGACCTCGAACGATTCGACCCTTACCGTTACGACGTCGTCGTCATTGGTGCCGGCCATGCCGGGCTCGAAGCCGCCCTCGCCTCGGCTCGGATGGGCAGGCGGACGGTCTTGCTGACCCTCAATGCCGACGGCGTCGGCCAGATGAGTTGCAACCCGGCCATCGGCGGGGTCGCCAAGGGGCAAATTGCGCGCGAGGTCGATGCCCTCGGCGGCGCGATGGGTCTTCTGACGGACGCCGCCGGTCTCCAGTTCCGGCTGCTCAATCGAGGCAAGGGGCCTGCCATGCACAGCCCCCGCGCTCAGTGTGACAAGAAAGCCTATCAGGTGGCTGCCAAGCTGATGGTTGAACAGCAGGCAAGTCTGACGCTTCGACAAGAAATGGTCGAGGGGGTCGTCGTCGAGTCGGGCCGCGCCGTCGGGGTCCGGGTCCGAGGCGGTGCGATCTACCGAGGCCGAGCCGTCGTTGTCACGACCGGTACTTTTCTCAGGGCCTTGATGCACACCGGCGAGCAGCAAACCGCCGGCGGCCGGGCCGGAGACGTATCCGCCGAAGGACTTTCGGGGAACCTCCGTGAACTCGGTTTCGAGCTCCATCGGTTCAAGACCGGCACTCCTCCCCGCCTCAATGGCCGAACCATCGATCTTGCCGCGCTCGAACCTCAACCCGGCGATCCCGATCCCGTCCCCTTCTCGTTCCTCACTGATCGAATTGAGCAACCGCAGCTCGACTGCCACCTGACTTACACCAATCCAGCCGTTCACGACCTCATTCGGGAGAACTTGCACCGCGCTCCCATGTATTCCGGGCAGATTCAGAGCACAGGCCCCCGTTATTGCCCCTCAATCGAGGACAAGATCGTTCGCTTCGCCGACCGCGAACAGCACCAGATCTTCCTTGAACCCGAAGGGTGGCAAACCCTCGAATACTACTGCAACGGCATCTCCACCAGCCTCCCCAGAGACGTCCAGGAAGCGATCATCCCGAAGATTCCTGGTCTGGAACGGGCCGAGATCATGCGGTTCGGCTACGCTGTCGAATATGACTTCGCCCCCCCGACCCAGCTTCACCCGACCCTCGAAACCAAGCGGGTCCCCGGCCTCTACTTCGCCGGGCAGATCAATGGCACGACCGGCTACGAGGAAGCCGCCGCTCAGGGGATCGTCGCCGGCATCAATGCCGCGCTTGCCTGCACCGGGGACGAGCCGATGGTCATCGACCGCACCCAGGCTTACATCGGCGTCCTGATCGACGACCTCGTGACCAAAGGGGTCGATGAACCCTATCGCATGTTTACCAGCCGAGCCGAGTATCGCTTGCTCCTCCGTCACGACAACGCCGACCTTCGACTAACAGAGCTCGGCCGCCGTCTCGGCCTGGTCGAGGACGAACGCTGGAACCGATTCGTTCGTCGTCGCGATCGGATCGAAGCTCTTCGCGACCGGCTCCGCACGGTCCGGGTTGATGGCCAGTCTCTGGAACAGATGCTCCGTCGCACGGAAGTCTCGTGGGACGACCTGAAGGCGATCCACTCGGATCTCTCCGAATTCGACAATGACGGTACGGGAGCCGTCGAGCAGGCGACGATCGAGGCAAAGTACGGCGGATACATCGCTCGACAGGCTCTGGAAATCGAGAAAGTTCGCCGCCTCGAAGACAAGACCATTCCCGAGGATTTCGATTACGACCGAATTCCCCAGCTTCGGCACGAGGCGCGGGAGAAACTGCGTCGGGTTCGTCCCCGGTCGATTGGGCAAGCCTCTCGAATCAGTGGACTGAACCCAGCCGACCTCTCGACACTCGTTGTTTTCCTGAAGCGCCGAAGCCCGTCGAACCTCGACACCCGCCCTCGTCGCCCGTTCACCCCGGCCCCCGTCGACGGATCGTCTACCGCCGAATCCCCGACCGCTGGCGAGCGCGCGCCTCTCCCATAGTCCCTGACCCCCAGGGTTCCCCGGAGGACCACAACTCATCCTCTTCCCGTTGTCTTCTCTGGGTTGACAGAACCAGGACCTATCTTATAATTGGCGATGTCGGTAAATTCGGCAATATCGAGAGTTTTGACCAGCTTTGCGGGACCGCTGTGTTCTGTAGAGTTGTACCCGTCGACAATAGTCGGGTCGGGGATCGAATCTCGGAGCCGAGGTCTCGGCGTCGTTGTTGCGGGCGAGTCCGTGATCAGGGAGGAGTCGAGGGCGCCCGGCGAGGGGACCATCGCGAATCGGACGGGAGGTCTGGTCCGTAAGGTCGAGCCGGAAAATTGCCTGGGGCTCGTGTCAAGGGGGCGATCCCGACGATGAAAACCGTTTTTACCACTGGTGAGGCCGCGAAGATCTGCAAGGTGAGTCAGCAGACGATTATTCGCTGTTTTGACTCTGGCCAGCTCAAGGGCTTTCGCGTGCCCGGGTCGCGGTTTCGTCGCATTCCGCGAGACGCTCTTTATCGGTTCATGAAGGACAACAACATTCCAACCGATGCGCTGGAAAGCGGTCGGCGGCGGATTCTTGTGGTCGATGATGAACCGGAGGTCGTCCAGATTATCAAGGATGCCCTACTGGCTGACGGCCGCTTCGAGGTCAAGGACGTCGACAACGGTTTCGGTGCGGGGATGATGGCTAAGGAGTATCATCCTGACCTGATGGTGCTGGACATCATGCTCCCGGACATCAACGGGAAAGCCGTCTGCGAGTTGGTTCGTCGCGATCCCTCGATGTCAGACATCAAGATCTTCTGCATCTCGGGAATGATCGAAGAAGACAAGATCGGTGAACTGCACGAGGCTGGCGCCGACGACTTCATGTCCAAGCCCCTCGACGTCGACGAACTGCTTCGCCGGATTTGCAAGTTGCTCGACATCGAGTCAACCCGGGAGTCCTGAATTTCTGGAACGGCTGCGGCTCCGCTTGACCGGAATCGCCAAACGTCCTACGCTCTCTCGATCGCCGCACGACGCGGCATCAAGGTCGCAAGGCCGGGGCCCCTCCCCGGCCCCTCGGGAAGGAGCCCGATCGGGTGCAAGGGTCTCGACCGACCTCTGATTCTCTCGGCTTGCTTCGAAGCCGATTGGAACGGCTCGATGGGCTACCCATCCGACCAATATCGTTTACGCACCTTCCCCAGAATCATATCAATTTTCCAACACATCAATGCATTGCGAATTCACTTGAACGTATTGATCCTGGGATTGCGCTACGCGCTTCGGTCTCAGGTGTTGGTTCCTGGCGATTGCCGGGGCTTGCAGACTCCTGTTGGACTAAGATCAACGCTCCTGGATCGGAAGCCCGAGACCGGCTTTGGTGCTTCTGTGTCGCCACGTCCCTGGCGGCTCATCGGCTGGCGATAGAAGGTGGTGATCCCGATCCTGATGCCGTGGGCCGGGCCGGGTTGCTGCACCCGCTTGCGCTCTGGGCCCTGGCGGTCGTAGCCCCTGATCGTCTCTCGGAGTGGATGTCCAACACGGACGAGGGTGATCGAACGCTCCTTGAGTCTCGCTGGTTCGGCCGTAACGCCGCCAGCTTTGGCTTTCATCTCGCGCGGCGTTGGGGATGTCCTCCCGAGATGAGCGACGCCATCCTGCTTGCAGGATTGCGAAGCGATGCACCCGCCTCCGCCATTCACGATCCCGTTCACCTTCGATGGGTTCGACTCGGTCGAAGCTGGGCGATGCGGACACCGTGGGCACTTCCCGGCCCCTGTTTCGAACCGGCTCCGACCGACCTTCAGCGGCGGTGGCTAGTGGCGACGGTCCAGGCAAGATGCTCAGGAGGACTCAGCCCGAACGACGACCCGATCCAATTACAAACCTCGCTCCGTGAGTCGATCGCTCAGCGAATGAGAGCCGACCATCTCGATTTAGAACTTGCCGAACTCTCGGAACGCTTTCACGCGGTTCTCGCTCAATGCGTAGCGCCCGCAACAGAGCCGCTTCCTCTGCCATCGAGGTCCACCCTCGACGCCATGGCCGAGTTTGCCGCTGGTGCCGCTCACGAGCTGAATAACCCGCTGGCCATCATTGCAGGGCGAGCTCAGTTACTCCAGGCTCGAACCGATGATCCCGAGTTTCGAAACGCCCTTCAAACGATCATTACTCAGGCGAGACGAGCGCATCAGATTCTTCGAGACCTGATCTACATCGCTCGGCCTCCGGTCCCTCGAGACGTCCCCTGTGTTCCCGATCAGGTGCTTCGAGGCGTTGTCGAGGATTTGAAGGCCGAGGCAGAGAACCGTAAGGTGCATCTCTGCTGTCGGACCCCAGATCCAGGCCCAACGGTCTCGACCGACCCCGAAGCACTCCGCCACTTGGCGGAAGCCGTGATCCGCAATGCGCTGGAAGCCACTACGGAGGGAGGACGAGTTCTTGTAGAGTCTCTCGGCGATCGGCGATCTGTTGTCTGGACGGTTCAGGATCAAGGAATTGGGCTCGATGAGGAGCGATCCACCCACTTGCTCGATCCGTTCTACTGCGGTCGGCAGGCCGGTCGAGGGCTTGGACTTGGACTTCCTCGCGTCGCTCGCTTTCTTCAATCAGTGGGAGGTTCGATTACCTGGGAAGAAACGAATCACGGTGAAACCATCACCCGAATCAAACTGCCCATTGAGCGCGAATTCCACGCAGATACGATCTCGCAACGCGATCAGAAACTCCGGGATGCGAGTTAATCGCTAAACCCTTGTCGAGATCGTTGCCTCAGGCGATGCGGGATCCCCAAACCATTTGATCGGCGATCTCGTGGCAGGCCGAGCAAAGAAACGTCACGTTCAAGGGTTCCTCATAACTCCAGTGATGGCGTTGCAACCGCTGTCGTTTTCGGCACCAGGTACAAACCTTGGGACGGGCGATCAGTCCGAGTTGCTCAGCCAATGCAGCCGCATAACGCGCTGATCGCGTCCGGTGGCGTCTCGGCCTGTCTGGATGAAGACAGATGTCGAGATGACGGCGGAGCCGTTCGAATTTGGCGCGGTGCCGATTCGGGCCTCGTTTCATCGTCGCAATCTCTCGAAGGAACCAAGGGGACTGCCAGAACGGCAACTTGCGGTTCCCATCCTTTCGGCGGCGCTCCGTCCGAAGGACCTCCTGCGACCGACGATCCCATCGAGTTGTCATGGATATTCTACGGCAAGTTTCAGGCCATGGCCACTCTTTTTGGCAAAATAGGCGATATGGTGAATTCAGAAATCTCGGTTTCTTCGCAACATCGCTGGACTTTCGTCCGTTTGTGGCCTTTCCAGCAATCCCATTCTGCCGTATCCCCGCTGAATCTTCCGGCGAGGATCGTACGGTGTTCTCCAAAGGGTCTGCGGCTTACTAATGCAGAGTTGCCCATTGTGAAAGCAGCGATGTCGAAAAGAAGCGGAACCTCATTAAATGA